>CAMDZU010000060.1 GCA_945910715.1 uncultured Clostridia bacterium | reverse complement strand
TGTTATCACATTGAACCCGCATTTTTGCGGTGCGTGGGTTTATCGACAGTCTGAATGCTCCCGATTTTAGTCGGGAGCATTTTTATGCAATTTTTATCTTCTTCTTCCGCCTCCGCCGTGACGTCCGCCGCCGCTTGAGCGGTGAGTAGAGCTTCTGCCGCTGCTGTGGTGACCTCCGCTGCTTGACGAGGAAACTCTTGTACGGGTGGTGTAGGCTCTCAGAAATGTATCGGTCTGACGGGTGAAGTAAAGGGACGCTCTGTTAAGATAGCTGCTTGCAGGCTGCTTTTTCGTCTTGAAGGACGACTTTATGCAGTTGTAAACTATGCAGCAAAAAATAACCGTACCTATGATTCCAAAAAAGAACGGACCGCCGAAAACAAATTCAAAAAATCTGTCAAGAGGGTCGGTGGAATAATCATACTGGTTGGACGGAATACCCTTATCGGCATAGTATTCAACACGGTTGCAGAAGCCTCTTACTGCGCTGACGTAATCGCCGTCGATTATGTAATCGTAGAAATAATCAAAGGTTTTGTCTATTCTCTCGTCGGTGAATATCTTGATAGCCTTTCCGCTGGTTGAAATCCAGTCGTATTTGGTATCGTTGTTGATAAGCAGCAGAATACCGTCGGTGTCTATGCCGTAAAGCCGCTCATAATAAAGGTCGGCATAGTCGATAACCGCTCTGTCGCTTTTGTCAGAGCCAATGTTGTCGGTAAGAACAACCGCAACGTTAAGTCCGCTTTTCTCCGCAGCGTCGGCAAGATATTCTTCAAGGTGAGATTCCTCCGCTTCGCTTAAAAGGTCGGCGTCGTCGTATAAGCGTTTGTTTTCCTTTTTCGCCTCAAGCTCGGAGTTGAATGCTTCCAGTTCGGCTTTTCCTTCTCTGTACTTATCCGTATAGTATTCAACTCTGTCGGCAAATCTGATAATTGTATTGTAGTAATCCCCCTCTTGCAGATAGGCAAGGAAGTAGTCGAAAATGCTTGCCTTTCTGATTCGGGTAAATACCTCGTTCGCCTCTCCGCTGACGGAAAACCAGTCATATTTCGTATCATTGTTGATAAGAAACAGTATTCCGTCCGAATCTGCTCCGTAAAGGCTTTCGTAATACTCGTCGGCATACTCTTTAACTGCGTCCTCGCTTTTGTCCGAGCCTATATCATCGGTAAGCACCACCGCAACCTTAAAGCCGCTTTCCTCCGCTGCCTTGGCAAGATATTCTTCAAGCTCGGATTCTTCGGTTTCGCTTAAAAGGTCTGCGTCGTCGTAAAGGCGTTTTGTATTGTCGGGAGCAATATCCGTCCCGAAAACGGGAATTGAAAGAATAAAGCAGGACAGCACCGCTGTAAAAACAAGTAATAATTTCTTCATAAAAATATCCCCACTAAGCTGAATAATAAGAATATTGCCGCCCCGAGTCCTCCAGCCAGCAGCTTTGCCTTCAGTGAGTCAAAGGGGAGATTGCCGCCGTATTTTCCCGTCTGTCCGTTCATTGCAAAATAGTACATTTTATCCTTGAATTTATAGGAAACAAACCAGACGGGCAGCAGCATATACTTCCAGTTAATGCTTGGAATGTTCATATTCTGGGTGGTTACGTTAATGGAGGAATAGCCTTTTATTGTTTTCCTGAACTGCTCCGCTGCGTCGTCTGCGGCTCTTTTCTGGATACGGGGGTAAACCTGTTCCTTTGTTATATCAAACTTTTCCGCCGCATGACCCGACAGGTAGGACATTGAAAAATCCTCAAGCTCACTGTAATCGAAGGGCTCTATGCTTTCCATAAGCTCGTCGTTGGCTTTCGAGGAACCGTCTGCGGGGATTCCCTCGTAAATCATACTGCCCTCACGGACAACGGCAAATTCCTTTGTGTGAGTGGTGATGTAATCGCCGCTCTTTACCGAGGATGACTGCTTGCAGACGGCAATCATCTGTCCGTTTACTCGGCAGTCCGCAAGCCAGAAGGGTATGTAAATTCCCTGCATTTTTTCAATGGTTGCGTCGCTTTTGAAGTCCTTGGGGACAAATTTCTTGTTGCCGCACCACGCCTTGAAATTGGCGACTGCGTTTTCTCTTGTGGTTTTGAAAGGAATTATCTTTGAGGGACGGAACTGACCCGACAGTCTGCCCGTAAGAATAACGGGAGAATGACAGTAAAAGCAGGTGGTTGCCGAGGTGGTATCGTCGGTGATTACGGACGCTCCGCAGCTTGGGCAGTTATAAAGGCTGTTTATCGCCTCAAACTCCTGCTCCAGCCTTATTTCCTCTTCGGTTTTTTCAGGCTCCTCCACGTCAAGAGGGTGTTCCTCCTGCTTGGGATAAATCTGTTCAATCTGCTCCTTTGTAAAGTCGCTGCCGCAGTATGCGCAGCCAAAGTCCTGAGTTTCGGCTCTGAATTCAAGATTTGCGCCGCAGTTGGGACATTTGTATTGTACAACTTCCACCCTTATTCTCCTCTCAGTTAAGCTTGTTTTTATCGCTCATATCGGGATAAAACAGACCCGAGCTTTTCATAATTTCAAGAAGCCGGTCTGCAATTTCACGTTCAAGATCAAATTCGGAAATACACTTTTCCGAAACGGACAGCTTTTTCTTTTCTTTTGGTCTTTTGCGCTGGGGCACTTTTACAAGACCGCTGTCAACGTTGACGATATAAGGAGGTGTGTTTCCGATTGAGGAAATAAGCTCTGTTGCAAAATTTCTCGGATATTTTGAAACCTCCTGCTCCCATATTGACGCCTTATAAATGCCCTTGAGATAATCCTCTGTAATAATAACCCCGAGCATTGAATGCATAAGAATGAGGAATTCCTCAAGATGAGTGAAATATCTGCTGCTGCCGTAGCAGAGAGTAATTGAGTTTACCTTGCACTGATAGGCAAGCATAGCGGTGTAATTTCCCGTAAGATGGGTGTTGAGGGGGCATATATCAAGAGGTACGGCAATACTTGCCTTGTACCGGTTTATCATATTGAAAAACTCCTCGTCCGAAAGGCGGAAATCCCCGAAAAGTCTTATCATTGCAATTTTTGTAAGGTCGGTTTCCGCAATAAGACGGGAAAGCGTTTCGATAAGGTCAAGCCCCGTAATGTTTATTTCATAGATTATGGGTATATCTATTTTGGGGATAAGATAAGCATATTTCGGCGGAATTACAACGTAGGCAAAGTTGAAAACGTTCAGCAGCTCCATATCGGAGGGGTCGCTGAAATTCAGAATGTAGTGATCGTCAAGCCTTACGTTGTGGAAATAGGGCAGCATTTCCCGTCTTATTTCCATATAGTCAACGCCGCACTGAAAAACCGAGGCGGCATAGCTTCTGAAATCAGCGTCTGCACCCTTTTCGTCGGGGGATTTTTTGGGAATAATGCTGCAAAGGCTGTTATCTATAATAACTGTTTTCATTGGAATCCTTTTCAATTATATAATATAGTATGTCAATTATAGCATATACTAAATCCGATTTCAACAAGATAAAATAAAATTTGTATAAAATCACGTTAAGGCTTGAAAAAATCAGAAAACAATGCTATACTATAAGCTGATATTTTATAACAAAAAGAGGTTATTTTATGAAACTTGGTATGGTCGGTCTGCCTAATGTAGGCAAGAGCACGCTTTTCAATGCGCTTACAAACGCAGGCGCTGAATCCGCAAACTATCCTTTTTGCACAATTGAGCCGAACGTGGGCATTGTTTCTGTGCCCGATGAACGTCTGGACAAGCTGGCGGAAATGTATCACCCCGATAAATTTACTCCCGCAACACTTGAATTTGTTGATATTGCGGGACTTGTAAAGGGCGCATCAAAGGGCGAGGGTCTTGGCAACAAGTTCCTTGCGAATATCCGTGAGGTTGACGCAATAGTACACGTTGTACGCTGCTTTGAGGACCCCAACATAATTCACGTTGACGGCAAAATCGGCGCAGCAAGAGATATTGAAACAATCAACCTTGAACTGATTTTTTCCGACCTTGAGGTGCTGAACAGACGCATTGACCGTGCGAAAAAGGCACTTAAAGGGGACAAGTCCTATCAGAAGGAAATCGACTTCCTTGAAAAGCTTATTGCACATCTTGAGGACGGCAAGTCTGCCCGTTCATTCCCATACACCGAGGACGAGGCGGAGCTTATCAAGTCCACTCCGCTCCTTTCAAACAAGCCTGTAATTTACGCCGCAAACTTAAGCGAGGCGGATTTCAAGGGCAATATCGAAAATAACGAGCAATACAAGGCAGTATGCGCAATTGCGGCGGAGGAACACAGCGAGGTGCTCCCTATCTGCGCACAGATCGAGGCTGAAATTTCCGACATGGACAAGGAGGAAAAGGAGCTTTTCCTGTCCGACCTTGGTCTTGAGGAATCGGGTCTTAACAGAATTATCAAGCAGGGCTACTCTTTGCTTGGACTTATTTCCTACCTTACGGCAGGTCAGCCCGAGGTAAGAGCGTGGACTATCACCAAGGGAACAAAGGCTCCACAGGCGGCAGGAAAAATTCACACCGACTTTGAAAAGGGATTTATCAGAGCCGAGGTAGTAAGCTTTGACGACCTTATGGCCTGCGGAACAATGGCTGCTGCAAAGGAAAAGGGTCTTGTCCGTCTTGAGGGCAAGGACTATGTTATGCGTGACGGCGATATTGTTCTGTTCAGATTCAACGTTTAATTGCGGATAACAGAAAATGGCGAAAATTCATAAAAGCAAAAATCCCAACCGAAGAAGGCTGTCGGCGCTGTTTGTAATGCAGGTAGTATTTGCGGTACTGCCTGTGGTGCTGCTGATGTACTTCATTTTCACAATGAGAGGCAGCGAGGACTACGTTTTTGCATATATAAGCATAGCGGCAATGGTGCTGTGCGGCTCGGCATATTTTTTTCTTGCAAGGCAGTACAGTATTCTCCTTTCGGGAATGAAAGGGGAGCGTTCCTTGCTGAAAGCGGCACGGAAGCTTGACGGAAACTGTAATGTTTATCTCAACCTGCCCGTAAGATACAAGCGGAACCGCTCGGAAATAGATATGCTTGTGGTGGGAGAAAAGGGCGTTTTTGTAATCGAGGCGAAAAATCACTCGGGCAAAATCTCGGGGGACGATACGGAACAATTCTGGCGGCAGCATAAGCGCTACAAGGACGGACACGAAACCTGCTCGGAAATGGAAAATCCTCTGCGGCAGGTAAACCGTCAGCGTGAAATCCTCAAAAACATTCTGAAAAGCGGCGGAGTTGATTTGTGGATAAACAGCGCAGTATATTTCTCCAACCCTTATGTAAGGCTTGACCTTGCCCTCAAGGATACAAGCAACGTAGTCAAGGGCGAAGAGGAATTGTTGAATTTGTTAAAAGGCGACAGCGAAAAACAGCGGTTACAGCCTGAAATGTTGTTGAAAATTAACGATATTGTAACCCGTCTTGAAGTATAATACATACAATATGGCAAGCTTTTAGTTAGCTTGCCATTGTTATTTTGTTCAATTTTATAAGCGTCTTTTTGTTAGTTTATACAAAACTTTTTAAATATGCAATTTTGTTATTGACAAATACAACAAACAGTGGTATTATATAGACAAGTTAAATGACCTCCATTTTAATTTAGTTTAGTTTTTTAGTTGTCTCCTTTCTTTTGTTCTACACATTATACATTTATTTCAGTTTAAGACTTCTTTATGAAGTCTTATTTTTTTTAATATATATGTGAATTTTTAATGAAAAGTATGGCATTTCGAAAGGAAATATGATATAATAAACTTTATATTGAAAATATGTTATGAAAGGATAAAATAGATGAGCAATAATATAAATCGCACTGAAATTGCAAAGGGCGTGTTTTTTACCGCAATCTGCGATAAGCGCTTCAAGATGAACAAAATCACCGTCAACTTCATGGCGCAGCTTGACGAAAAAACAGTTGCGCTCAATGCTGTTGTGCCGGGTATTCTTTCAAAAAGCAGCAGGACCTATCCAACCTTCAAGGAGCTTAACAACAAGCTTTCCGCCCTCTATGCCGCAAGGCTTTCCGATACGGTAGGCAAACTGGGCGACACGCAGTATATGGGGTTGTCCGTTACCTCTGTTGACGACGCTTACGCTCTTGACGGAGAGAAAATAACCGAGGAAGCGTTGGATATTATGCTGGACTGCCTGTTCAATCCCGTAGTTGAAAACGGAGTTTTCCCCGAAAAAACCACCGCTCTCGAAAAGCAGATGCTAATTGACGATATTCAGGCGGAGCTTAACGACAAGCGTTCCTACGCCGTTCACAAGGGTGCTGAAATGGCATTCAGGGGCGAGCCTGCTTCGTTAAGTCAGGACGGAACGGTTGAGCTTGCGGAAAAAATAACCCCTAAGGACGCTTACGACGCTTACGAGAATATGCTTGCTCATTGCCCTGTAGAGATTATCTGCGTTGGCTGCAACGACTTTGAAAGCGCAAAAAACAAGCTTGCAAAGGCTTTCGGAGAAGTTGAAAGAGGAGAAATTTTCCTTTGCCGTTCTGATATTTCAAAGGCAAAGGAAGCTGCCGAGGAACAGACAGACAAGCTTTCCGTAACGCAGAGCAAAATGGTGCTGGTTATGAAGTCGGATCTGGACAATCCCTCGGCAATCCGCATTATGTCAAAGGTTTACGGCGGCACAACGACCTCCAAGCTGTTCCTGAACGTCCGTGAAAAGCTGTCCCTATGCTATTACTGCTGGGCAAGATATAATGAGAAGAAAGGCGCAATGCTTATTGACTGCGGCATTGAAAATTCAAACATTGAAAAGGCAAAGGCTGAAATAATCGCACAGTTCGAGGATATGAAAAAGGGCAATTTCACCGACGATGATGTTATGTTTGCAAAGCTTAACGCTCAGAACACAATGAAAACCATCGGCGACAGCTTAAGCGCAATTGCAGGCTGGTATTTATCCGCAATCTATATGAACGACATAAAAACTCCCGAGGAAGTAATGGAGCAGGATATGGCGGTAACAAGAGAGCAGATAATCGAGGCGGCAAACTCAATGAAGCTTGACACGGTTTATATTCTCACATCAAACGGGGAGGGTGAAGCCAATGAATAAGGAAATAATCAGAAATCAGCGTGTAAACGAGGAATATATCAGAATAAAGCACCCAAGCGGCTGCACAATCTGCCTTTATCCAATGAAAGGCTATTCAAGCGCTTATGCTTTGTTCGGCACAAATTACGGCTCGGTTGATACCACCTTCAAGACCAACAAGGACAAGGATTTTGTGACAGTGCCCGAGGGCATTGCCCATTACCTGGAGCATAAGCTGTTCGAAAACGACGAGTGCGACGCCTTTGAGCTTTACGCAAAAACAGGTGCAAACGCCAACGCTTTCACCAGCTTTGACAAGACCGCATACCTTTTCTCCTGCTCACAGAAATTTGAGGAAAATCTGGAAATACT
>CAMDZU010000059.1 GCA_945910715.1 uncultured Clostridia bacterium | reverse complement strand
CCAAAAATTTTGTCGATAAAATATTGACAAAGCGTATTGCTGCTGTTATAATAGAGTAAATAATATTTACTTATTATTCGAACATTTTCTGGAAGGGGAAAAGGAATGTCATTAGTAGTAGAACATATCAGAAAAAGATACGGCAATCACGTTGCTGTTGACGATTTAAGCTTCAGCATTGAAAACCCCGGAGTTTTTGCTCTTCTCGGAACAAACGGCGCAGGCAAATCCACCGCAATCCGCATGATACTGGGAATGCTTGCAAAGGAAAGCGGCAGGGTTTCGTGGAAAGGCAAGCCCCTTGACGTTACATCGGAAAGGGTTGGCTACCTTGCGGAGGAAAGAGGACTTTATCCCAAGTACAACATTATTGAGCAGATGTACTATTTCGCCTCCCTTAAGGGAATGAAGAAAAACGACGCCACTGCGGCAATCAACTACTGGTTCAGCCGCCTTGAAATTGACGAATACAGAAATAAGCGTGCAGAGCAGCTTTCAAAGGGCAATCAGCAGAAAATCCAGCTTGCGGCGGCGCTTATTTCCGACCCTGAGCTGCTTATTCTTGACGAGCCGTTGAGCGGTCTTGACCCTGTAAACGCCGACCTTTTCAAGTCGGTTATCCGCGAGGAAATAGGCAGACAGAAGTACATAATCATGTCAAGCCATCAGATGCCCACAATAGAGGAATTCTGCGAGGACATTGTCATTCTTCACAGAGGAAAAACCGTCCTTACGGGCAATCTTAACGAGATAAAGAAGGGCTACGGCAGAGTTAATCTGACGGTCAAGGCGGACAGGGACTTTATGCCTATTGCGGAGGAATGTGGTCTTGCCGTAAAGGAGCAGACCCCCAACGGCACCAACTTCCGTGTTGACAGCGAGCAGCAGGCGGAGGATATGCTGAAAAAGATGCTTTCCGCAGGAATAATTCCCGTAAGGTTTGATCTGGCAGAGCCTTCGCTCCACGAAATATTTGTAGAAAAGGTTGATAAGGCAGAAGCAGAGGAGGAGAGGGACTGATGAAAACAAAAGGCTGGGGACATGTGTTCCGTTTTACTTTTATACAGACAATCAAGGCAAAATCCTTTATTGTAAGCACTATCGTAATTTCCGCAATTCTGGTTCTGCTTATTGCAGGCGTTAACTTCCTGCCCCTGATTATGATGGACGACAGCGGCTCATCGGGAGCAGACGGCAGCGAAGATGTTTATAAAATCCGCACGGTTTATCTTCTTGACGAAAGCGGAATTGAGCCGAAGCCCGATTTCTCCGCTATTTCCCAAATGGGCGTAACCTTTACAGAGGTAACAAAGGAGCAGTATGACGAAAAAATCGCAGGCATAAATCAGAGCACGCTGGCTGAAACGGCTCTTTACATAAGCGCTCCCGACGAAAGCGGCTACATTTCAATGCTTATGTCAAGGCCGAAAAGCGAGGAAGTAATCACAGCAGACGACTGCAAGACCCTTCTTGCGGATATTTCAGCCGCAGTAAGCAAAAGCAAGCTTATAGCTCTTGGCGTAAGCGAGGAAAACGTTGCTGCCGCCGAGGCAGGGATTTCAAAGGTGACAACCGTTGCCGGAGAACCGCCTGTCAGCGAGTTTGTATTTATCATCAAATCCGTTGTGCCTATGATTTCATCTCTTGTGCTGTTTATGTTCATTTTTGCATACGGACAGATGGTTGCACAGGCAATTGCAACGGAAAAGACCTCAAAGGTTATGGAGTTGCTGCTCACTTCAATCAAGCCCCTTGCGGTAATTATCGGCAAGGTGCTTGCAATAGGCTGTGTTGCGCTGGCTCAGATGGCTATTATCGGAACGGTTTCGGGCGCTTCAGCAATGCTTATGGCGCCACTTGGCTTTATCGGCAAGCTTTCATCGGGAATGACGGTAGAAATGGCTGAATTTGACGGCATTTCCGAAGCTGTTTCGTCAGTGTTTGCAAATGTAAACATAGGCTCTGTTCTGCTGTTTATTGTGGTATTTGCTTTAGGCTTCCTGTTCTACGCCCTCATTGCGGGACTTGCGGGAGCAAGCATAAGCAGAATGGAGGACCTTTCAAGCGCAATTCAGCCAATGAGCCTTGTGGGAATTCTTGGCTTCTATCTTGCGTATTTCCCCACAATCACCAGTATGGAAGGCGGCACTCCCGACAATATTTTCATTCTGTTAAGCAGGTATCTGCCTATTTCCAGCCCCTTTGCTTTGCCGGGCGCAGTTTTCTTAGGGGAAATGAGCGGAATTGAGGCTGCCATTTCCATAGGTGTACTTGCTTTGTTTGTCGCACTTATGGCATTGCTTGTGGCAAAGGTTTACGAAACAATCATTCTCCACAACGGTGACCGCATTAAATTCGGTCAGATGATTAAAATGGCAGGAGAAAAGAAGTAAAATCATCAGCATAATTGCAGTCCGAAGGGCAAAGGCTTTTCGGACTGTAATTTTTTATGTTTGAGGTGAATAAAAATGGTAACAATAGAGTTGAGAAAGACTTGTAACAAATTGGTAACAAATTATTGGTTTTGTTACCGAACTGTAAATAAAAATTAACCGATTTGTTGTTGAAATTACAGAATTATTGTAATATAATTTAATTGTGGAAAAGAATAGGTCGGATATGACTGAAAAAAGGGGTTGATTTCGTGAAAATGAGAATATTCGGAGTATTTCTGATGATAGTTGGCTTTGTGGGCGTTGCAATAGGCATAAGCTTTATGTCGGGGGCTGACTCCGAAGAGGAAATTCCCGCTGCTGTAGTCCAGCAGGAAACGGAGCTGAAAACAGGCGTTTATTACCTGAACGGCGACGAAAAGGGCGGATACATTGAAATTTTCGATGATGAAACCTTTGTTCTCAGCGGAAACGAAAGGCAATCCTACAAGCTTAAGGTTTGGAAGAATATGACCGAAACCGATGAGGAAACAGGCAGAATTACGGTAAAGGACCTGTATTTCTTAGGCACCAACCTTAACGGCGGAACAAGCTTTTCCGATAACATAAGAGTTGATTTTGAAAACAACTCCCTTGAATACGACAATAACATTTACTTCTTGAATAACTGAAAATTCTCCCGAAAGACCGTCTGTGTATAATCGCAGGCGGCTTTTTCGTCAGGTTGAGAATTTCTCTTTATAAATAAAAAAGGGAGCGTGAAAACTCACGCTCCCTTAATATATACGAATTATAAGCCAAGTGCAGCCTTGATTGCGTCAACCTTGTCCGTCTTTTCCCATGCAACGCCTAAATCCTCTCTGCCCATGTGACCGTAAGCGGCAAGCTGCTTGTACTGGGGCTTGCGGAGGTCAAGGGCTTCAATGATAGCGGCAGGTCTTAAGTCAAACACCTTGTTTACTGCCTCGGAGATTTTGTCGTCGGAAACCTTTCCTGTGCCGAAGGTATCTACAAAAATTGATACGGGACGTGCAACGCCGATTGCGTAAGCAAGCTCAACCTCGCACTTGTCGGCAATTCCTGCGGCAACAATGTTCTTTGCAACGTAGCGAGCGGCGTAAGCTGCGGAACGGTCAACCTTTGTGGGGTCCTTGCCGGAGAAAGCTCCGCCGCCGTGTCTTGAATATCCGCCGTATGTATCAACGATAATCTTGCGGCCTGTAAGACCGGAGTCGCCCTGCGGTCCGCCGATAACGAAACGGCCTGTTGGGTTTACATAATATTTTGTGTTTTCGTCAAGAAGCTCTGCAGGGATTGTTGTCTTGATTACCTTTTCGATAATGTCCTTGCGGATCTGCTCCAGTGTAGCGTAAGCCTTGTGCTGGGAGGAGATAACGACAGTATCAACTCTTACGGGTTTTCCATCCTCGTATTCAACGGTTACCTGTGACTTTCCGTCGGGGAGCAGGTAATCGAGCTCGCCGCTCTTGCGTACTGCGGTCAGCTTCTTTGCAAGCTTCTGCGCCAGGGAAATCGGCATTGGCATAAGCTCCTTTGTTTCGTTGCAGGCAAAGCCGAACATCATACCCTGATCGCCTGCGCCTGTGTCGTTTGCGTTTTCCTCTCTGCCCTCAAGAGCGTTGTTTACGCCCATTGCAATATCGCCCGACTGCTCGTCGAGAGTTGTCATAACAGCACAGGTGTTGCAGTCAAAGCCGTATTCGGCATTGTCATAGCCTATTTCCTTGACAACATTTCGTACGATTTTCGGAATATCAACGTTTGCCTTTGTTGTGATTTCGCCCATCACCATTACAAGACCTGTTGTTGTGCAGGTTTCGCAGGCAACACGGCTCATTGGGTCCTGTTCAAGAAGTGCGTCAAGCACGCTGTCGGAAATCTGGTCGCAGATTTTGTCGGGATGTCCCTCTGTAACGCTTTCGGATGTAAATAAGAATTTTGCCATTTCTGATTCCTTTCTTTTAATAGTATTGTTTGTTTACATAAAAAATCGCTCCTATTAGGGAGCGTAGATTATTTTGTAATTTACACTCCTCATCTTTCGTGTTTTACACGCAGGAATTGGCACCATTTTCACAAGTGAACGGTTGCCGCAGCGTCATCGGCCTGTTCCTCGGCTGCTCTTGATAAGGATACGATTATTCATATATTGACAGTATATCACGATATTATGCTGTTGTCAATAAAAATATACGGATTTGCAAAATTTTTATTTTTTGGTGCAAGTTGACAGGGGACAAGGGCTGTGATAAAATTTATACAAATATAATTCGGGAGGAAAATCGTGAAAAAACACCGCACCTTCGGCATAACAGGCTTTTTTATGCTTGGCTCAATAATATTACTTGCAGTAGAAATACTTATTGCTTTATACGCAAAGGATAATTTTATCCGCACCTTTGTGGGTGACGTTATAGTGGTAATGCTGATTTATTCGGTAATACGCACCTTTGTGAAAAAATACATACGGCTGCTGCCATTCTGGGTGTTCATATTTGCGGCGGCTTATGAATGTTTGCAGATGTTTAATCTGCCCCTGCTTCTGGGAGTAAGCGATAACCGCATATTGACAATAATTCTCGGCACTACCTTTGATGTGCTGGATATTTTCGCATATTTTGGCGGAATGGTGGTGCTGTTTACCTGCCAGTTTTTCGGGGAGAAAAGGCGGAAAGGATAAATTAAAAAAGCTGTTGAATTTTTCGAAAGATTATGCTACAATTATTACAGCAAAGGAGGATTTTCTATGCCAAACATTAAACCCGTTTCGGATTTACGTAACTATAATGAAGTTCTTAACGATATTTCGGCAGGAGAGCCTGTTTTTCTGACAAAAAACGGCAGAGGACGATATGTAATTCTTGATATTGAGGATTACGAAAGGCAGCGTGCCGCTCTTAAGCTGTTGGCGGAGCTTGGCAAGGCTGAAAAATCCGCAAAGGAAAAGGGCTGGCTTTCCGAGGAAGAGGCGGACGCAGCTGTTGAGAGCTTATTATGATTCTTAAGGTTTCGCCCGAAGCAATAAAGGATATTGCTGAAATAAAGGAATATATTTCCGAAAGCTTAGACAGCCCCATTGCGGCCGACAAGCTTGTCCGTGAAACTGTTAAAGCTTATAAAGGCCTGAAAACAGCGCCGTATATGGGAATGCCCCTTGATTCGGTAATTGAAGTCAGAACGGATTTCAGACGGCTTGTATGCCGTGATTACATCATTTTTTATAAGGTTGAGGGCGATACTGTTTTTATATACCGCATTATAAACGGCAGAAGAGATTATTGCAGAATACTTTTCGGATAAATAGATATCAGATCACCTGCTCGCCCAGTACTTCCTGTCAAGGCTGCGATAGCCAATTGCCTGAGAAATATGCTTTTTTGAGATAATTTCCTCACCGTCAAGGTCGGCAATCGTCCTTGCAACCTTCAAAATGCGGTCATAGGCTCTTGCAGACATTCCCAGCCTGTCAAAGGCGTTTCTCATCATAGCCTTCGCCTCCTCGCTCATTACGCAGACCTCGTGAAGCAGTCCCGGCGTAATCTGGGAATTTGTCTTTATTCCCGTACCCTTGTAGCGCCGCTCCTGCAAATCCCTTGCACGTTGAACCCGCTCTCTTATTGCCGCCGAGCTTTCGCCCTTTTCCTTTGCGGTCATTTCTTCAAAATTTACAGGCGCAACCTCAACCTGAATATCAATTCGGTCAAGGACGGGCTGACTTATACGGTTGAGATAGTTCTGCACCTGAAGCTTTGAGCAGCTGCACTTTTTGTTCGGACTGCCGAAGTTGCCGCAGGGACAGGGGTTCATTGCCGCCACAAGCATAATATTGCAGGGATAGCAGACTGAGCCCATTGCTCTTGAAATGGTTATCTCCCCGTTTTCAAGGGGCTGTCTGAGGGTTTCAAGCACCTTGCGGTCAAACTCGGGCAGCTCGTCAAGGAAAAGCACTCCGTTATGGGCAAGGGAAATTTCACCCGGCTTTGGAATACCGCTGCCGCCTATAAGACCTACCGCAGAGGCGGTGTGGCTTACGTTTCTGAAAGGCCTTGCGGTAACAAGGGGGTGCTTGTCGTCCAGCATTCCCGCAACGGAATGTACCTGTGTGGTTTCAATGCTCTCGTCAAAGGTCATCTGGGGCAGAATTGTGGGCAGCCGCTTTGCAATCATGCTTTTGCCCGTTCCCGGAGGGCCTATCATAAGCACGTTGTGAAAGCCTGCGGCGGCTATTTCCATTGCTTTTTTCACGTTTTCCTGCCCTCTCACCTCGGAGTAATCTGCTCCTGTGAAGTATTCCCCGGCGGTGGGAATATAAGGCTCTGTTACGGGAATAACGGGCTTTCCCGTAAGGTGCTTTGCAAGCTCGCTCACATTCTTCACGCCGTAAATTCTTACTCCCTCAACAACAGAGGCTTCCTTTGCGTTATCGTAGGGCAGGTAAACCTCCTCAATGCCGTTTTTGTGAGCTTCTATTACCATTGACAATGCGCCCCTTACGCCTGCCAGATCGCCACCCAGTGAAACCTCGCCGATAAAGGCGCTTTTTGAAATATCCCGTCTGATAATGTTTTCGGCAGAAAGCAGGGAAACCAGTATGGGCAGGTCGTACATTGAGCCGATTTTCCTGATATTTGCAGGAGCAAGGTTTATTGTTACACGCTGCTGTGAAAGGTAAATATCCGAATTTGCCAGCGCCGCCTTAATTCTCATTTTGCTTTCCTGCACCGCAATATCGCCAAGACCTACTATATCAAAGGTGGGAGTGCCGCTTGAGGTGCTGATTTCGCAGCTTATCATAAAGGCGTTCATTCCGAAAAGTCCTATTCCGTTTATCTTAGAGAACATAGCCTGCTCCTTTGTTTTTTCTTTATTATACAACTATGTCAAAGGTTTTTCAAGAAAATATTGCAAATCCACGGATTTTGAGTTATACTATTTATATTCACCTGAAAGGATTACCGAAATGAGAATTTTAGCAATAGAGTCCTCCTGCGACGAAACAGCCTGCGCTGTTGTGGAGGAC
>CAMDZU010000058.1 GCA_945910715.1 uncultured Clostridia bacterium | reverse complement strand
GGCAACCCCTTTCCGCCCATAGCGAGGGTAAATCCAAAAGGGGCGAGCAGCCCCTACCTTAATACCTCATAAAGCGCTGCGCAAGGAGTGTTACCGCCATACATATAACGTTGTAAATAATTATAGCGGACGGACTGAACATATCCGTCTTGACGAAGAGAGCGAAAATAACCGCAAGCAGCGCTCCGAAGAAAAGACCGCCGAGCATTACGCAGGTGCCTATGTTTATGCTCTTGTTCAGCTTTTTGGCGGCAAGAACCGCTCTTGCAAAGGAGGTAAAGGTTTTGTCGCAGGAAATTGCTCCCGAGCCTCTGGAGGTATAGCGTGAGCAGTCGTCAAACTGCTCGTGGAGCGAGTACGGGAGAATCCTTATCATTTCTGGCGAAATGTCGAAAACGTCCGCAAGCTTGCCCACAGTTACGATTGAGTCGGTGGTCTTGACAGCAATTGAAATGCCTCTGCTGTCCATTTCATGCAAAAGCGCCTTTATTTCAGCGTTTGCAGCCATTTCGATAAGGAACATTATAACCAGCTCGCCGCCTACCGCAAGATACACGAATTCCGTGTTTTCCGTGCGGTATTTTCTTGTCTTGTTAAGGTCGGGAACCTTTATGTCGTGGTGCTTCATCTGCTCTCTGTTGCCTAAAATAAGACGTTTTGTGCCGTACCAGCCCATTACGCCCATATTGTCCTCGTAAACGCAGTTTTCCACGGGAACAAGCAGCTCTTCCTTGCGGTTGATCATATTCTCGAACATATTGGACATTACCGAGCCGCTCTTTATGGCAAGGCTTGCCGCAAGAATTATCGCCTGGTCAAGGGCAATGTTGTTGACGGAATTTGCAGGGTGACAGGGCTTCATGCTTGTGCAGGCAATGCTTCCTGCAGGGAAAAGGCTTCTTGCGTCCACGGTAACGCAGTTTGTGCCGCTGAATTGCTCAACAGCGCCGTAGCCAAGCACAGCGGAATTGCTCTTGGAAAGGGCTTTTGACGCCATTGCAAGTGGGTGATTTACAATAAGCATTATGGAGAAGGGGGACAGAACGGACAATGTGCCCAAAGCGGCGGTAATCGCCCAGTAGGGGTTGTTTTCCATACCCTCAATGCCGTTTGGCAGGAAATAAGCCAGTACTCCCACAATAACCGCAAAAATGAAAGCGGCAGGTGTAAGATAGCGGCAAAGTTTGTCCGCCTTGTCGGTGCAGTAGCTTGTTTTGAGGAAGTCGGTGAGAAATTCGGTTTTTCTCATTGAAACAAGGGCGGGAATGTCGCTTACAACGCCCTTAGTGATTGCCTCCGCCTGCTGTTCGTTTTCAACCATATAGGCGTAATATTTGTCGTGATCTCCCGAAATAAAGTCGAAATTCCGTTTTGCACGGACAATCATGGACAGCTTGCCCACGGTGTTGAAAAGCAGGGAGAAAAGACCTACCGCAATATAAAGATAAGCCTTGCTGCGCTGGAGATAATCGGGGTTTTCAAGGTGAATAAGCGCACCCAGCACAGAAACCGTCGCTGTAAGAGCGCAGATAGAGTCGCAGTCCGCCTTGCCTCTGAACAGCTTGCCAAAGCCGTTTATCACAACGGTGGTGCAGATTGCAAGACCTGCTACTCCGGCAATAAGGTTGAAGTAGATAAAGCCCGAGTTTTCCTTTGAAACAAAGCGCTGGCTGAAAATATCAGCGCCGAAAAGCTCAATGCCAAGACCGTTTCCGAAATCGGAGGCGAAAGCCACAATGCCCACAACAGCGCAGAGAATAAGCAGCAGTACAAACCGCATACGCAGGGACCTGTGGGATTCGTTAAGGTCGGAGCGGATCTGCTCCGCACCGTCGTAGGTATCGAAATCGGGTGTTTCCTCGGCAGCAGCTTCCTCCTCGTTCTCCTCGTCAGGGTCGTCGCTGTCGTCAATGTCCTCAAGGACAAATTCGCTTATCTTGCGCTTTCTCTTGCGCTTAAGCTCACGGATTTTCGCTTCGCTTACCGCAAATTCGTCAATGGGCGGAATTGCTCCCGTGTCGGGAATTATCTGCTTTTCATAGTCGATGTTAAGCCCCAGAGTCGGAGTTTTCACCTCGGCTGTGGTGCTTTCGGTTATGGAAATGGGCTGACTTGCCGCAATATTTTCCTCACGCTTTTTGGCAAGGCTTCTGTTTATGCTGTCAACAAGGGCGGTTGTGGAGCGCTTTTCTCTGTCTGCCGCCTCGAAAAGTCCTGTGCTTTCGCCTTTTTTGTACTCTCTTACAATTTCGGCGGTGTCATCGTCCTTATGGGGAGCGTTTTCCGCAGGCTTTTTGTCCTTGATAACCATTGTCACCTCGTTGGTGACTGCGTTTTTTTCGTTTCTGGAAAGGGATTTAAGCTCGTTGCCTGCAATTCCTATGGTATCTCCCGAAAGAGTATTTGCGGCGATTTTGCTTATGGAGTCCGCTTTTTCCTTTTCCTTAAGCTCGTAGGGGTTAAGGGAGTCAAGCTGCTCGTCCGATTCCTCCGCCGCTACGTCACGGCTTAAAAGGCGCTCCCTTTCCTTTTCGGGATTGACGGGGGCCTTCGGCTTTGACTTTTTGGGCAGCGAAACCAGTACAGGCTCATTGCTTTGGGGAGCTTCCTTTTTCCTGCCGAAAAGCTTTTCCGTATCTATTTCCGTATCGTCAATTTCGTAGCTGTTGTCGTTGTCGTCCTCAAATTCGGGCGAAAAATCGGGCGCAAAGGGCTTTTCGTCGTCCTCGTCCTCGCTGTGTGAAACAGCCGCCGCAGGCTTTGAGGGCTTTTTCTCCTTTTTGCCAAGCTTTCCGAAAAAGCCGGCGGATTTGGTCTTTTTCTTTTTTACAGGCTTAACTTCGGGCTCGTCCCGGTCTTCATCGTCCTCGTCCTCAAAATCCGTTTCTTCTTTTTTGGCGGATTTTTCCCCTTTATCAAGATTAAAGTCCCTTGCAAGAGCCTCCAGCTCTTCAAGGCGTTCCTCCCTTGTTTTCTTTGCAATGCTTTCGGAAAGGGGAACGTCGTTTTCCGCAATTTCCGATTCCTCCGAGGAATCCTCCCCGACAGGAGCGCTTTCAGCCTTTTCCCGTATTTCCTCTCCCGATAAAATAGAGGTGACGGACAGCTCCTCGTTGTTGGCGGAGCCGCTTTTCTTTTTCTTTTTATCAACCTCTGCAAGAATATCATCAAGCGAAAATTTATCTGCCATTTTAACCCCCGATTATCTGCGGTATCTTACAACCTCGTACATTAGTATTCCTGCGCTGACCGACGCATTGAGAGAATTTACCTTGCCGAACATATCTATTGACAAAATCATATCGCAGCTTTCTCTCACCAGTCTGCCAAGTCCCTGTCCCTCCGAGCCGATTACCAGCGCAATCGCTCCGTCAAGTCTTGCCTTGTGAACGGGTGTTCCGTCCGCTTCTGCGCCGTAAACCCATATATTCTCCTTTTTAAGCTGCTTTATGGTATCTACAAGGTTGGGAACTCTTGCCACCTTTAGCCAGCTTGCCGCACCTGCGGAGGTTTTGTAAACGGTAGAGGTAAGACCTGCGCTTCTCCTTTTGGGAATAATCAGCCCGTCCGCTCCCGCAGCCTCGGCGGTTCTGATTATAGCTCCAAGGTTGTGAGGGTCCTGTATCTCGTCGGCAATGATTATAAAGGGAGCGGTGCCCTTTGCCTTTGATACTGCAAGAATGTCCTCAACCGTGGAGTATTCCGCCGCCGCAGTTACCGCACAGACGCCGCCGTGCTTTCCGCTGCACATTGAGTTAAGCTTGTCCTCTCCTGCTTCCTTGACAACAGCACCAAGCTCCTTTGCGGCGCTTATCAGCTTTCCAAGCCCCGTTGCGCCCTTCTGGACATAAACCGTGTCAATTGCCTTTTGGGAGAGAATTGCCTCCATAACGGCATTCCTGCCGAAAATTATCTGCTCGTCGGACTGCTCCGCCCTTTCCTTTTCGGGAGCAAAGCCGCCCTTAGGACGGAAATTTCCCTTTTGGGAGGGAGCGTTTTTCTTTGGATATGGTTTATTATTGTTCATTATTTCGTTTCCTGTGAATTTGTTTGTGCATAACTATACAAAGATAATTATAGCACAAAGGGAGTAAAAATGCAACAGCAAAAAGCGGCTGACCGCCTCTCTTGTCCGTTTTACCCCAACTGAATAAAATCCATTGCGAAATCCCTTGCGTCACGGGGATAATCATACCCCAGCTTTTCCGCACATTCCTCCGAAAGCCTTGCGAAAAGCTTACAGGTTTCCCAAAGGGCAAGGGACATTTCGCCGCTGTCATACCGTGCAAAGCACTTTCCGAGAGGGGAAACAATATCCCCGTCCGCCCATTTTTCCAACATTTTGCCGTCGTGCCACACGTCGTAGGCTTCGCCATTTCTGCACACCATACAAAGCTGAATTATCCTCAGCAGATGGTTTTTCAGATAGCCGTCAACGCACATTTTGGCGCACCACAATTCCCCACGGAGGATTTTTTTCTTCGCCCATACAACGTGGAAGAAAAAGTCGTTTGCAAGGTTATTAAATTCCTCCTCGCTGATTAAGTCAAAATGACTTGGAGCGATTTCCGCCGAGGAAAGCAGCTCAGTAACTCCACAGCGATCAAACAAAACCCCGTAGCCTCTTGAAAAAAGCACCGTAAGGGTCTTGTCCCCTATGAGCCTTTCAAAATCCTGCGGCGTCATGGGGATAATATCCACGTCAAGGTATTTTTCAAGGAGTATGCGCCTTTCCTTGCCGCCGCCTATTGTGTCCTCAATAAAGGACATTTTCACATTGCCCAGCCGTGAAACGTACTTGTCGCTGTAAATCATCAGGTCGGGCTTGTCGCAGATGAAAAATATATCAAGGTCGGAAAACTTGTCCGCCTTTTCAACACTTCTCGTCTGTGAGCCTATTGCCACAACTGCCTTGATTTCCTCATATTCGCCGCACATTCTGAGAATATTTTCCTTGATTTCTGCGTATCTGTCCATACCTGCCTCCTTAAATAACGGAAAAATTACGGAAAAATTAACTCCCACCGTTAGCTTACAGTGGGAGCTTTTGTTAGTATAAAATTGTTATTCCACCATTACGTTGAGCAATGAGTGGGTTGCCTTGTGAGAGCCTGCCATATCGCCGCTGTTTTCGGCTGCCGCTTTTGTTATTGCGTCAAGAGCCGCTCTTGCGTTTTCGGCGGAATCAATTCTGTTTTCGGGCTCGGGAACTGCGTTTATCTGATTGCGGTCAAAGCGCCCTTCTCTTTCAACCGCCTTGCTTTCGCTTCGGGAAACCTTTTTTGCGGATTTGCCTGTTCCGCTTGTGCTGTGAACTGTTGAAGCTGTGCTTGCCGACTGAACAGCAGACATCTGAAATCCCTCCCGTGCAAACTTATATCCTTATATCTTAGTATCCTTACAGTTAATTATAACTTAAAAGACAGGTTATGTCAAGGAAATTTGTGGCAATATCACTTCTTTTTCCCGAAAAGCTTAGCGAAAAAGCCTTTCCTTTCGGCAGGATTTTCGGTTTCATTGTCAGTATGTTCATTTTCATCTGCATTGTCGTCGTCATCGTCAATATCGTCGTCGCAAAGCCTTATTTCATCGGACAGAACCGCCTCGACAACACGTCTGCGCTTAAGTTCGTCCCCCGTATCCTCAAGGAGATAGGTCCATATTTCCGTGGGAGCGTTTATGCGGTAATCGGAGGCTTTATCACACAGCAACACATCATAAAGCTTATTGCACACGTCCTCGGTGAGAGCGTCCTCCATTCCCTCAAAATATTCCTCGCAGGAAATGTTGTATTCCTCCGCAGGACTTTTGCCCCCCACTGCCATAAGGTGTATGCCCTCACGAAGGGAGGAGGTAAATTCAAGATATTCCGTCCAGAAATCGTTTATTGCCTGCACCGTAATGTCACGTTCAAGGCGCTCTGTTTCCGTTTCGCCGAATTTTTTCACGGCGGCTTTATATTCCTCGGGCAGATTGTCTTTCCATATATGGGGAACGGTTTTTCCGCTCATATAGCGTTTTCTTGCGGAAAAAGCGGCGTCCCTGTGCTTTTCGCCAATCATTGTGAATTTCATAAGCCGCTTGCGCTCGTCAAGGGAATTTCCCTCTGAAATGCGCTGTACACGCTCCACCTCACGGAGCAGAACCTTGTCCGTAAGCCGCTCAGCGGTTGGCTCGGGGTAATGCCTTGAGGGAACAAGATTTTTCAGCTCGCAGTTCTCCATAATCTGCTCGTCAAGGGAAACAAACACCTGTGATTTTCCTATATCCCCCTGTCTGCCTGCTCTGCCCTTAAGCTGATTGTTTATACGGGAGCTTTCCGCAAGGAAGGTGCTTACCGCAAAAAGTCCGCCTGCACTTACCGCTTCGTCACGGCGCTTTTCGTCAGCGCCTCCAAGCTTTATGTCAACCCCTCGTCCTGCCATATTGGTGGAAATGGTAACTGCTCCGGGTAGTCCTGCGTCCTTGATTATTTCCGCTTCCATTTCATCGTTCTTGGCATTGAGTACATTGCAGTCAATGCCCCTTGCCTTTAACATTTCAGCCAGCATTTCGCTTTCGGCAATGCTTGGCGTTCCTGCAAGGACAGGCTGATTTTTGGAGTGGGCTTCCTCTATTGCGGCAGCAACTGCGCTGTATTTTGCGTTTTTGTCGTAATAAACTGCCATGGGCAGATCGATTCTTGCAGAGGGAACATGAGGCGGAATTATTTCGGGCTCCAGTCCGTAAAGCTGATAAAATTCCTCCTTGGCTGCGGCGGCGGTGCCTGTCATTCCTGCAAGCTGAGGATAGCGGCGCATAAGAAACTGAATGGGGATTGTGCCCATTATTGTGCCTCTTGCGGTGGGAGCAATGCCGTGCTTTACCTCAACGGCGGTCTGGAGCGCTCCGGGGTAATGCCTGTTTCTGGCTACTCTGCCCGTAAATTCGTCAATAAGCTGTATTTCCCCGTCCTTCACAATATAGTCCTTGTCCTCGGCAAGGAGAAAATTCGCCTTAAGGCACTCGTTGATTTTTACGAGCAGCTCTCCGTTTTCCTCGTCGTAGATGTTGTCGATTTTGAAGTGATTTTCCGCTTTTTCAGCGCCCCTGTCGGTAAGATAAGCGGTTCTTGTAATGTCGCTCAGCGAATATTCCTTTTCGGTAAGGCTCTTTACAAAGTCCATTACAAGGGGCATTTCCTTATCGGGCTTTACCGCAACGCTTCCTGCCACAACAAGAGGTATTCTCGCTTCGTCGATAAGCAGCGAATCCGCCTCGTCTGCGATTGCAGACATAAAGGGCTGCTGTACGGTTTCGCTTTCGGTTTTCGCCACAAAGTCACGCAGGAAGTCAAAACCACATTCCTTTACCGTGGTGTAAAGCACGTCTGCCTTGTAAAGCTCTTTGCGCTGCTCTCTTGGGGTGGCTTCCGTTATGCAGGCAAGGGTAACGCCTACGCTGGGGTAAATCGGCGTCATCCAGCTTGTATAACGATTTGCAAGGGAAACGTTAAAGGTGCGAAGATGAACTCTCTGCGC
>CAMDZU010000057.1 GCA_945910715.1 uncultured Clostridia bacterium | reverse complement strand
CTGAAGGAGTATATGCGCAGCTTTCAGAAACGAAATCCGAATTTCTTCGTGTTCAACGCTGTTCTTCACATGGATGAAGCAACGCCGCACTTACACATTGACTACATACCTATCGGGCATTACAAGCGTGGAGTTGATACCCAAAACGGATTAGCGCAGGCTCTCAAAGAAATGGGGTACGGTGAGGGAGAGAATACTATCAGCCGTTGGAGAACGGCTGAATGTGAGGGGCTGACCGAAATCTGCGCTCGTCATGGAATAGAAATATCCGAACCACAAAAAGGCAGAGGCTACACCTATACCGTTGAGCAGTACAAACAGCACAAGGACACCATATCCGAACTAGAACACCGGACCGAAGAACTTTCCGAAAACCTCGGTGAGCTGAAACGGCTTAACGAAGCGGCAGAAACCGAGGGAATTGAAAGCACCAAACTTCCGCTTAAAAAACGGATTGTTCCCGAGGACGAATTTGTGAAACTTGAAGCAGCCCGAAAGACCGCCGCTATTCGTGAAACCAAGATAACGGATAAGGAAACGGAACTGAAACAGCGTGAATCTGTTATTGCTGAAAAAGAAACAGACCTTTTCCAAAGAATTGCAGAGGCTGACAAATCCTTTGACAAGTACAATGCGCTTGCTGACGAGCTGATTGATGATAGTCTGGCATATCATAAACTACTGCCACAGCACGAAGCGCTTCAAAAGCGATGTAAGAACGCTGAATCAGAGCTTTCACAAACTCAAAATGCGCTCGCCGAAGAACAGCGCAAAACCGAGGCTGCTGTCGGGCATATTGTGAATATCGCCTTGATGAGCAACAGTCTGCTTGCAAAGCCCAGCGACGCTTATGCAGACCTTTCGGAACAAGCCACACCTAGACACAAACTGCTTGCCAATGCAATACGGTACTTATGCAGCAGGTTTGTTAAGGCTCTCGGTTTTGATAAAGCCGCTGACGAGATACTCCATAAGGCAGGATTCACAAAAGAAACAGAAGCGGAGTTCAAAAAACTTGAACACAAACAAAATAAGCGAGGTATAGACAGATGAGTTTTTCAAAAGAAGAATACTACGCATTAGCAAATGTCAATTGCACCGCTGTTGTGCAGGCGATCGGCATGACTATTGACGAGGGAAAACAGACAACCGAAAAGGCTATACACATTAACCACAGCGGTGGCTTGTATATCTTTCCCGATAAGAATAACTGGTTTCGGCACTCTGACGGGCGCGGTGGTTTTCCGATTGATTTGGTTATGGACAGCCTATCCTGCTCAAAAGAAGAAGCACTGGAGTTCATTCGGAGGAATGTTCCGGTAGGATATATACCAAATCAACCAAAGCACAACAAGGCGGTATTCACGCTGCCAGCGCAAACCACTCCGGAACGTGTGAGCGATTACCTCAAAATTACACGGGGCATTGATTCAGAGATAGTTGATTATCTTATAGGAAAGCAGATAATTGCCGAGGACGCTCAACATCATAACTGTATGTTTATCGGCAGGGATATAAGCGGAAATGCTCGTTCCTGTGCGCTGAGAGGAACAGGTTCTGTGCAATTTCGTGGCGAGGTTTCGGGCGGGGATAAATCGTACAGTTTTGTAATTACAGGTACTAACAACAGGCTGCGAGTGTTTGAAAGCCCTATTGACGCTATGTCACACGCGACTTTCTCAAAATTGCTTGGGCTTGATTGGCTTGCAGACCACCGATTAAGCGCCAACGGCTGCGGTCATGCGGCGGTATCACGCTACATAAAGGAACACACGGAGATAACGGCAGTTATCCTTTCCTTTGACAATGATGAAGCAGGTCGGAAAGCAACAGAAACGCTTTCTTTCAAGTTGTCGAAAGAATTTGCTGAAAGGAAAATATCAATATCCCGTGTTATTTCGCAGCGCAAGGATTGGAACGAGGACTTGATTGCGTTCAGGGCTGCGGAGAGTGATGGCGTGAGCGTCAGCGATTTTCTGAAGGGCGCTTTTCCGCAGATAACATAGGTCACAAACAGTCCGCTGATTTTTCTTTTCAGCAATAGTTTTTATGGAGGATGATTTATGAGGCAACCTAATGGATTCGGTTCGGTATATAAACTTCCCGGCAAGCGCCGCAAACCGTGGAGAGTGCGCAAGACAAAAGGCTGGATTATCGACGAAGAAACAGGACAGACACGGCAGGAGTACATAAACATCGGGTACTATGCTACAAGGCAGGAGGCTTTGCAGGCACTGGTGGAATACAATAAAGACCCGTATGATGTCAAAAGCAACACTACAACCTTTTCAGAGGTTTACGAAAAGTGGTCGGCAGAGCATTTCGAGGAAATTTGTATTTCTGCTACCCGAACCTGGAGGGCGGCGTATAAGCATAGCAAGCCGCTGTGGAATTATCGTATGAGGGACATTAGAGCCGAACACCTTGAGCAAACCATAAAGAACGCACAAGTGGGTGATGATACAAAAAAGCGTATGAAATCCCTTTACAACCTTATGTTCAAGTATGCGATGAAGCACGAAATAATTGATAAGGATTACGCTGCTCTCTGCAAGCCTGTAAAGAAGAAAACAGCCTCACGGCAGATTGTTCCTTTTTCTGATATGGAAATTCAGCAGCTATGGGACAATATCGGATTTCCTTATGTGGATATGGTGTTAATCGGGATATATTCGGGTTGGCGACCCAGTGAACTTGCTATGCTGAAAACGGCGGATATTGACTTTGAAAACGGCACTATGTTCGGCGGTATAAAAACCGACGCCGGTAAGAACCGATATGTGCCTATTCATTCAAAGATACTACCGCTGATAAAAGCCCGATACAATCAGAATAACAGTACGCTTTTCACCGCTGAGGACAGTCCAACAGGCAATGCTATGACTTACGACAAGTACATTCAGCGATTCAAGGAGATTATGGAGTATCTGGGTATGAATCACCACCCTCACGAAACCCGTCATACCTTTATAACAAGGGCAAAGCTGGCAGGAATGGACGAATACAGCCTGAAACTGATTGTTGGTCATCAGATTGGAGATGTTACCGAGCGAGTTTATACTCACCGTACATTTGATAGTCTGCGTCAGGAGATTGAAAAGATAGAATGACATAAAAAGGCGGTCACTTTTTATAGCGACCGCCTTATATTTGTGTCTTATAGGTGTGTCTTGCTTGCGTCTTATGTGTGTCTTATCGTTAAAAACACAGCATAATTCAAAGCAGTTTAACACCATTAAAACCGCATTTTACCGTTAAATCAGCCCTTCATAGCTTCCTCAACAGCAACCGCACAAGCAACAGTAGCGCCAACCATAGGGTTGTTGCCCATACCGATAAGACCCATCATTTCAACGTGAGCCGGAACAGAGGATGAGCCTGCGAACTGAGCGTCGCCGTGCATTCTGCCAAGAGCGTCTGTTAAGCCGTAGGAAGCAGGACCTGCAGCAACGTTGTCGGGGTGAAGTGTACGTCCTGTGCCGCCGCCGGAAGCAACGGAGAAGTACTTCTTGCCGTTTTCATTGCACCACTTCTTGTACTGACCTGCAACTAAGTGCTGGAAACGTGTTGGGTTTGTGGAGTTACCTGTGATGGAAACCTCAACCTTTTCAAAGCGCATGATAGCAACACCCTCGATCGGGTCGTTAGCGCCGTAGCAGCGAACCTTTGACTTGTCGCCTGTTGAGAACGGAACTTCTCTTACGATCTTAAGTGTATCTGTTGGAATATCGTAATCGGTTTCAACGTATGTGAAGCCGTTGATTCTTGAAATGATATAAGCAGCGTCCTTGCCAAGACCGTTAAGGATAACTCTTAATGGCTTTTTACGAGCCTTGTTAGCTGTTCTTGCAATACCGATAGCGCCCTCTGCGGCAGCAAAGGATTCGTGACCTGCAAGGAAGCAGAAGCAGTCTGTTGACTCTTCAAGCAGCATTGCGCCAAGGTTGCCGTGACCTAAACCAACCTGTCTGTTTTCAGCTACGGAGCCGGGAACGCAGAAGGTCTGTAAGCCCTCGCCGATTACTGCAGCAGCTTCGGAAGCCTTCTTAACGCCTCTCTTGAGAGCGATAGCTGTACCAAGGGTGTAAGCCCAAACAGCATTTTCAAATGCGATAGGCTGAACGCCCTTTACAATCTTTTCTACATCAATACCCTTGGAAAGACATAAATCACGAGCTTCTTCGATTTCCTTCATTCCAAGTGTTTCAAGACAAGCAGCAATCTTGGCTGCACGTCTTTCCTGTCCTTCAAACTTAGCCATTGTATTTACTCCTCCCTTTATTATTCTTCACGCGGGTCGATCTTCTTTACGGCGTCATCGTATCTGCCGTACTGACCGCAGTTTGCCTTGTATGCTTCGTCAGGAGTCTTGCCGTGACGGATATCTTCAAGCATCTTGCCGACCTTAACGAACTGATAACCGATAACCTGGTCGTTTTCGTCAAGACCGAGAGATGTGATATAACCCTCAGCCATTTCCATATAACGAACGCCCTTAGCTTCTGTGGAGAAGATTGTACCAACCTGTGAGCGGAGACCCTTGCCTAAGTCCTCAAGACCTGCGCCGATTGGAAGACCGTTTTCGGAGAAAGCAGTCTGTGTACGGCCGTAAACGATCTGTAAGAACAGCTCTCTCATAGCAACGTTGATAGCGTCGCATACAAGGTCTGTGTTAAGAGCTTCGAGGATTGTCTTGCCGGGGAGGATTTCGCCTGCCATAGCAGCGGAGTGTGTCATACCGGAGCAGCCGATTGTTTCAACAAGGGCTTCCTTGATAACGCCTTCCTTAACGTTTAATGTCAGCTTGCAGGTACCCTGCTGAGGTGCGCACCAGCCTACACCGTGTGTAAGACCGCTGATGTCGGTAATCTGTGTGGATTTAACCCACTTTCCCTCCTCGGGAATAGGGGCCGGACCGTGGTTGCAACCCTTAGCAACATAGGTCATGTGTTCAACTTCGTTTGATAAGATACAACTCATTGCTTTTTAAAGCTCCTTTCAACGTTTTGCAAACAATGTTTTTTATCAAGGAAACACTGATTAAATCACGCCTGACAGCTTGGCACGCATCTTGCTTGCAAATTTTCCGCCATATTGCACAAATTTCGCTTGACGGGCAGCAGCCCGCCTGCGCTCTCTTTATACAATCCGGCGAAAAATCTGCGGCGCAATCTACGCACCGGATCTAATCAGTGCTTCCTTAACATACAGTCTAATTATATATTATTTTCTGCTTTTTTTCAAGTGTTTTTGCGAAAAAATATGTCTTTGGCGCAAAAATGAATATCTGAATGGCAAAACTTGCGCCAATTATGCAAAAACTCTTGAAAAATATTGCATAATGTGATACAATAAAACTTAATTATTAAATAACAAAGAAAGAACGGTGAATTTATGAACGCATTTTCTCACAGAGTTTCGGGACTTCAGCCGTCGGCTATCCGTGAAATACTCAAATTTACGGCAGACCCCGAGGTAATAAGCTTTGCCGCAGGCAACCCCGCTCCCGAGGCTTTTCCTGTTGATACTATACGAAAGCTTTCCGACGAAATTTTTGCGGAAAATCCAATCGGAGCGCTTCAGTATTCGGTTTCGGAGGGCTACACTCCGCTCCGTGATTACTTGAAGGCAGACCTTGCAAAGAAAGGCATTTTCAAGGGCAACGACAACCTTATCATCACCGCAGGAGCGCAGCAGGGCATTGAAATGACCGCAAAGTGTATCTGCAACGAGGGGGACGCAATTATCTGCGAGGACCCGTCCTTTATCGGCTCCCTTAACTCCTTCCGCTCCTACAACGCAAAAATGCTGGGCGTACCGTCGGACGACGAGGGTATCGACATTGAAAAGCTGGAGCAGACCTTAAAGGAAAACAGACGTGTCGCTTTCCTGTACCTTATCCCCAACTTCCAGAATCCAACGGGAAGAACAATGACTCTTGAACGCAGAAAGCAGGTTCTTGAGCTTGCATACAAGTATGATATACTGATTCTGGAGGATAATCCCTACGGCGATTTACGCTTTATGGGCGAGGACGTTCCATCTATCAAGTCCCTTGACACAAAGGGCCATGTAATCTACATGGGCACTTTCTCAAAGACCCTTGCTCCGGGACTTCGTGTAGGCTATATGGTTGCGGACGCAGACATTGTTTCAAAGGCAATCGTAACATTGCAGGTTTCCACCGTACATACGAATATATGGGCGCAGATGCTGGCGCACAAGTTCCTTACCACCGTTGATTTTGAGCAGCATCTTGAGGGACTTCGTGCAATTTACAGAAAGAAATGCGATCTTATGTTAAACAACCTGAAGTACAAAATGCCCGGGTCGATAAAGTTCACAGAGCCAGAGGGCGGTCTGTTTATCTGGGGTACGCTTCCCGACGGGGATATGAATTATTTCTGCAAAAAGGCTGTTGAAAACAAGGTTGCTGTCGTTCCGGGCAATGCTTTCAACGTTGACGAAAAGGCGCCCTCGCTTTCATTCCGCCTTAATTTCTCCACACCTACCGACGAGCAGATTGAAAAGGGTGTTGACATTCTTGCAGCCGTTGCAAAGACAATGTACAAATAAATTAAAAGGATAATAAAATGGAAAACACAGAAAAGAAAAAGCGCATTTTCAGCGCAATTCAGCCAACAAATACACCACATCTCGGCAACTATCTCGGAGCGCTCACCAACTGGGTTAAGCTTCAGGACGAGTATGACTGCGCTTTCAGCATTGCCGACCTGCATTCTATCACCGTAAGACAGGACCCCGAAAAGCTTAGAAAGCAGATAAGGGAGAGCTACGCTCTGCTTATCGCAATGGGAATCGACCCCGAAAAGTCAATCTGCTTTGTTCAGGGTCACAACTGCGCTCATTCCGAGCTTTCGTGGATTTTGTCCTGCTATACCCAGTTCGGCGAGCTTTCGAGAATGACTCAGTTCAAGGACAAATCCGCAAAGCACCCCGAAAACATCAACGCAGGTCTTTTCACATACCCCGTGCTTATGGCGGCTGACATTCTCCTTTATCAGGCTGACCTTGTGCCCGTGGGAATTGATCAGAAGCAGCACCTTGAGCTTACAAGAAACATTGCCCAGCGCTTCAATCAGATTTACGGCAACGTATTCACAATGCCCGATGGCTATATTCCCAAGGTTTCCGCAAAGATAATGTCCCTTCAGGAGCCTGACAAGAAAATGTCCAAGTCGGACGAAAACCCCAACGCAAGCGTAAGCATTCTTGATGACAAGGACACTATTATAAGAAAGTTCAAGCGTGCCGTTACAGACAGCGAGGCTGAAATCTGCTACCGTGAGGGCAAGGCGGGAATAAACAACCTTATGTCCATTTACAGCGCCGTTACCGAAAAGTCCTTTGAGGAAATCGAAAGGGAATTTGCAGGCAAGGGCTACGGCGATTTCAAGCTGGCGGTAGGCGAATCAGTTGCGGATATGTTAGCGCCAATGCAGAAAACCTTTGCCGACCTTATCAACAATAAGGATTACCTCAATCAGTGTATGAAAGAGGGAGCGGAAAAGGCTTAC
>CAMDZU010000056.1 GCA_945910715.1 uncultured Clostridia bacterium | reverse complement strand
GAGCAACTGACTCTTAATCAGTGGGTCCTGGGTTCGAGTCCCTGAAGGTGTACCAGACTTAAAGAATAGGCCTCGCCTATTCTTTATTTGTATGGCTCGTTGGTCAAGCGGTCAAGACACCGGCCTCTCACGCCGGCAACGAGGGTTCGATTCCCTCACGAGTCACCAGCTTTGCGCCATTAGCTCAGTTGGTTAGAGCTACCGGCTCATAACCGGTTGGTCCGGGGTTCGAGTCCCTGATGGCGCACCATACCGTAGGGGTGTGGTTCAATGGTAGAATAGGGGTCTCCAAAACCTTTGACGTGGGTTCGATTCCTACCACCCCTGCCAGTCGAGTACCTCGGCAAAAAAGCTCAGCTAAGCGCTGGGCTTTTATTTTTGTCCATTTAATTACGAACACAAAACCGCCGGACCTTTCACCTGATAACCCAGGTAATATGTCCGGCGGAAATGTTACCGCTTTCACTTGTTCCTTTTGTCAAGGCTCTCTAAAATGTCGTCAATGTTAAAATCGCTGTCATCATCGCCTTCGTCCTGCAAAAGCTTGTCCAGCCGTTCTGAGTTATCGGTTGGCTTCTTCTGCTCACGGCGGAGAAATCTCGGTTGTGCTTTCGGGGAATAGGTCTTTACCGCCTCTTCCTTTTCGCTGCTGTCATTATCTGCTTGTACAGGCTGCTCGTTGGGCTTGCTTATGGGTAAATCCGCCTTTTCGGTTATATTGTCAACCACGGGCGCTGTCTGTGCGGCAAGCTTCTCCTCAGCAATACGGTGCTCCGCTTTTGTGGCGGCAATTGCCTCGTTGAGCTTCTTCTGGGACAGAGGCATTTGCTCTCTGCTATCCGTCTGCTTTTTCCTCTGGGGTCCCGTAAACAGCACGTCATCGTTGTTATAGCCCTGACGGTTCCGCTTGTAGGGAGCGTATTTCGGCAAATCCTCAACCCTTGCAGCTGAAAAATCACCTTTGGAAACGTCTTGCTTTTCCGCTTCGGCATTGCTGTTTACGCTGCTTTTATAGGCATTTGCGGCCACGCTTTTTGACTTTGGTATGTAGGTGGGTATTTCGTCCTGCTTGCGGATTGGCTCAATAATTGGCTCCTCGTCGTCCTTATGGAACAGCTTGTATATTTCAAAAAGAATGATGATAAAGCAAGGAATAACCGCAATCATCAGCAGTCCCAAGGGCGATGAAACAAAGGAAATAACCACCCCAAGAATTGGCGAAACGTACATTGCCTTGCCGATAATCTGGGACTGGGTAAGGGTATAGAGTGCTCCGTTCTCGTCCTTGACTGAGAAGCTGTAAATCCCCTCAACAAGGGCACTTGACTGCATTTCGCCGATTATAGTCCTGTCATTGTCTGAAAAAATGACGATATTTCCGCTGTTAATTTCATCGGGATTGACCTTTTCCGTTATTATTGCGTCACCGTTTGCAACCACGCTGAATGCATCCGTCTTAACAAGGTAAATGTTGTATCCGAAAAGGCTCGGCGCTTCTCCACCAACCGAAAACACTACCGCAACCGTTATGAGAAAAAGTGCCGCAATTAGCATTATTCCTGCAATTATCCACAAAATAACGACGCCTGCTTTATTTTTTGTATTTATATTACCACCCCATCTTGACAAATTCGCTTTTTTGGTATATTATATATATGTTGCATTTTTATTGTAGCACATTTTCTGTTTTATTGCAATAGCAAGTCGCTTGTGTAGCACAGTTGGTAGTGCAGCGCATTCGTAATGCGCAGGTCGCAGGTTCGAGTCCCGTCACAAGCTCCACGAAAAACCGCATTGTAGAGCCATTTGGTGAGCATTGCGGTTTTTTCTTGTTATTCGGAAAATATGTCTTAGTGCGCCATTAGTGCGCCATTAACAAAAAAGTACGCTTATTTCACTTTTCCGTGAGATAAGCGTATTGTTTTATGCGTTGCGTTTTTTGAGGAGCTTCTCGAGGCTGTCAACCGCCTGTGCGTCTGCCTGCTCTACCAAGTGGAGATATTTGTTTGTCGTGGTGAAATCAGCGTGTCCGAGCCGTTCCTGCACAGTTTTAAGGTCTGTGCCGTTGTATAAGAGCAGCGTTGCCGATGTATGCCGCAGGCTGTGAAATTTTCGGTGCGGGATATTATGCCGCTTAAGGAACTTGTCAAACTGTCTGCTTGGGGTCTGGGTGTGCATAATTGAGCCGTCCCATTGAGTGAAAACCCAATCGTCACCGTTCCAGGCACTGCCGAGCCTCATTTCATCAAGCAAGTGCTGCTGTGAAAGCTTTTTCAGCAGCTCAATACAAGATACATTCAGCGTTACCGTACGAGCCTTGCCGCTTTTAGGGGGCTTTGTCCTTACTGGCTCGCCTTTCAGCTTGTACGCAGAGCGGCTGATTGTCATTTTTCTTGTGCTGAAATTTATATCGGAAAACTTAAGCCCCACAAGCTCACCCTCACGTGCGCCGGTAAATATAGCAAGCTGTATCATTGTCTGGAATTGCAGACTTTCATCTTTAAGGCATTGCAGAATATATGTTGCCTGCTGCCGTGTGAATATCTCTATTTCAGGTCGTGTTATTTTCGGAAGAGTGAGCCGCCTTGCGTCAGCAGGATTGCTGCTGATATACCCAAGCTTTGTTGCAAGAGTAAGCATTGATTGAAGAACGGCAAGCCTGCGGCGCACCGTTGCCGCTGAAAGCTTTTCTCCGCTTGCGTCTGCCTCGCCGCTGCGCTTTTTCTTTGGCATTGTAGAAAGATGCTTGATGAACTGCTGAACGTGTACGGGCTTAAGCTCTGACAGCTTAATGTGACCCAATGCAGGCAATATCAACGTGTCCAGTATGCGGATATACGAGCGGTAAACAACAGGGCTGAGCTTTTCCTGCATTGAGGAAAGGTAAATCGGCGCAAAGTCTGACAGCTTAAGGCTTGCCGCTGTTCCCACAAGCCCGTTTTTGCATTGCTCCTCAAACTGCACCGCCTGCCTGTTCAGCTCCTTTTCAACCTGCTTTGGGGTCATTCCTTTATCGGGCTTGTACGTCATTGTGTAAGGCTTTAGCCGATTGCCGCTGCTGTCATAGCCTCGATATACTCTGATTGTGTAGCTGATTATCTCGCCTGATTTATTCTTTCTTTGGGTTATCGCAGCCATTGTTGAATGCTCCTTTCCTGCTAATTATACTATCAAGAAAATTCTTTTTAGCAATTTCGAGCTCAATTATTTTTTCGTTGTCTTCTTGAACTTTTAACTCCAATAGTTGTGCGTAGTATTTATCATAATAATCAGCAATTGTTGAAAGGCCAAAGAAGACAGCCGTATTTTCCGTTAAATTCTTTGCTATTTTTTGCAGGCAAAATTCATTATATTCTTCTAAATCTTTCTTTATTCCAAGTTTATTTGACCATTCTTGATAATAGCCGCTAAACCTCGCATAAAGATTAAAATATTCGTCTCCTTTAAAAACACTTTTTAAAGAGTACTCGCCCCTTGTCTTTATCAATTCATCTGAAATTGGCAAATTGTTATCTTTCACAAATTTTTTAAATGTTGCCTCGTGAAAAGCGTGAGCTTCATACTTTTCAAGTATCCTATAGCCCAAATTGTATAGTTCAATGTCGTTATCTACAAAAAAAGCATTTAGTATTTCAATTTCAAGAATACTTTTTTCAGAGCATAGGCAGTCAAAAACTTCTTCTGATAGTCCCGTCCTCTTGCAGAATTTTTGTGCGTCAAAATCAGCGGATTTTACTTCTGTTCTCCCAAGCAGATAATCAGTTGTAACGTCAAAGTAATCTGCCATTCTCCCTAAAACAACTATATCCGGAATGTTATTTCCGTCACGATATTGCGCAAGCGATTGACGAGTAATGCCCAAGTCATCTGCTACTGTACTTAGATTTATTCCATTTTCTTCTTTTTCTGATAATAATGTTCTAAGAGTTTTTGCAAATTTCGTATCGTAACGCTTTTCTTTGGGTTTTCGTCCTTTTTTTAATTGCGGCTCAATCATTTATATGCCTCCTGCGTTAATTGTTAATGCATTTTATTCTTATGCGTGAAATGTTATTGCTTTTTCTTTTCTGTTGTGCTATGATTAGTATAGCACCTGAAATTAACGCTGTCAAGAGAAAAGAAAAATAAATTTACAAAAGAAAGGAGGGGGAATTTAATGAGCACAGGAAAGATTGATATTACAAAGTTGCCTGAAAACGAAAAGGCTGCAATCGAGGCAAGACGAGCTTATCAAAAGGCGTGGAGAGAAGCAAACAAGGAACGAGTTAAAGAGCACAACAAACGCTTTTGGACAAAAAAGCCGCTGAATTCAACCAAAAGTAAAACCGCCTGCGGTGCTGCAACACCACAAGCGGCAATCAGAGCCATTCACACTAGACCAAAAAAAAACAGGTTACAAGCTCCGCTTATATTATACACCAAACGGCGAAGCTTTGCAACCGGAAAGGAAATTGATTTGAAAACAATCAAAGAAATTACAGACCTTATCCCCACAGGAAAAGCAAACGCTATCCCGATGAAAGAGCTTGCCGCAATACTCAACGTAAATACAAGAACACTAAGAGGACTTATCCAAAAAGCAAGGGAACAGGGTGCTCCTATCTGCTCCGAATGGGAAGAAAACACAGGGTATTTTCTGCCTGCCGATACATACGAGGCGGAACGGTACTACAATCAGCAAAGCTCACGCATACGCTCCGCAAAAGCTGCGCTGAACGGCGTAACGGCATATTTGCAGGCTTGCTCCCACAAGGACGGCAAATCCTTCATTGTTTTGCGCTGGCAGGATAATGTAGAATAGAATTGAAAGGAGCGTAACAAAAATGAACAATACACTAAATATTCCACGAATGGAAACAATCAAGAAAACCGCCGAGCTTTTCGGCTTGCCTGTGCATTTTGTACGGTGTAAGGTATCAAGCGGCGAGGTGGTGGCGGTAAGGGCAGGGCGGCGCTTTCTTGTCAATGTGGACAAGTTTGCGGAGTACCTGAACAGCTCGACTGTTGCGCAGGAGAGCATTGCCGCTGATAAGGCAAGCCCTGTTGTCCCCATAAAGTAAGGCGGTGCTTATGACCAACGCAGAAATTATCAAGCAGTCCCTTACAATGGAGCAGACAGCCTCATACTACGGCTTAAAGCCAAACAGAGGGGGCTTTATCTGTTGTCCGTTCCACAGCGAAAAAACTCCGTCCTGCAAGCTTTACCCGAAAAAATTCTACTGCTTCGGGTGCGGTGAAAAGGGCAGCGTAATTGACTTTGTGATGAAGCTTTGCGGAGTTGGCTTTGCTGACGCCTGCAAGGAGCTTGACAGCGCCTTTTCTCTTGGGCTGACCTTTGACAAGCCCTTAAGTCCACAGGCGGCAAAAGAGCGCAGCGAGCAGCTCCGCAAGCGCAAAGCCTTTGAGGAATGGTGCGGCGAAACAGGGCGACTGCTTAACAGCCTCTATCAGCAATACTGCAATATCAAACACGCATCCAAGCCCCCTGACAGAGCCTATTTCGAGGCATTGTCAAGGATTGATTACTTTGAGGAAATGCTGAGGGAATTTGAACAGGACAGAGTAAAATTTTACAAGGACTATAAAAGCGAGGTGATAAAATGGAAGAATTACCTGACGTAATAGCGGATAACAAAGCGGCAATGGCTGCACAGCTTGGGACGGAGGACAAAGCGGATAAGCAGGAAATATCAAGGGTTATTTTCAGCAAGGATATGCTTGATATTCTGAAATCGGCGAGAAGCTTTGAGGAGTTAAGCAAGCTAATTTATGAATTCGGCGAGGCTGCAAAGGGGATAAAGAAAAAAAGCAGCTTTGCAGAGTTTATAAAGCCTGCTGTGGCAGAGGCGAAAAAGCGCTTGAAGCAGGAGCAGCGGCAGGAGCAGAATTCACAGCTTATACAGCAAAGACAGCAGAGAAATGAATATCTGCCCTATTGGTTTGCCGACGATAAGCTTGATGAAATAAAGTATTGTGAAAGCTTTGGGTTGGGGGAAAATTCCTTTTCCGACCTAAAATACATCAACGGCAGCTTTTACAGCTCCGCAGGTCAGATTGACGGCGAGCTTATCAGGAAAAGAATTGCAGACGATATAAGCCCATACATAAGCAGGGACGTTGCAAAGACGGTTGAAAAGCTGTTTAAGTGCCTGCAGCTAAGGCGCTGTGAGCAGAAGCCGCCCATTGATGAAAGCGTGATACATTTTTCAAACGGCACTTACCGCCTTGACGAGGGGACGTTTACAGAGGACAAGGAGTTTACTCTTAACCGCATTGCCGCTCGATATTACCCCAATGCTCCCAAGCCCGAAAAATGGCTTGCTTTCCTTAACGAGCTGCTTTATCCCGAAGATATACCTACTTTGCAGGAATTTATGGGGTATCTGCTTATTCCGTCCAACAGAGGGGGCGCAATGCTGCTTATCAAGGGCGAGGGCGGCGAGGGCAAAAGCTGCGTGGGCTATATCATTGCCGCTATGCTTGGCGAAAGGAACACGTCCAACACCAAAATACACAAGCTTGAGGAGAACGAATTTGCCCTTGCAAGCCTTGTGGGAAAGCTTGTGAACATAGACGACGACTTAAAAATGTCGGCATTGGAGCAGGCAAGCACCATAAAGGAGATTGTTACCGCAAGGAAAGACGTTACCATTAACCCCAAGCACGGTCAACCTTATGAAACAAGGCTTTACTGTCGGCTGCTCTGCTTAAGCAACGGTGACCTAAGCTGCTTGTACGATAAATCGGACGGCTTTTTCAGGCGGATAATCGCTTTAGAAACAAAGCCCAAGCCAAAGAACCGCAAGGACAACCCCTTTATTGCAGAGGAGATAATTAAAAGCGAGCTTTCGGGAGTGCTTTTGTGGGCAATGGACGGGCTTCACAGGCTGATTGAAAATGATTTCAGCTTTACCAAGTCGGAAAGAGCAAGGCAGAATATCGAGCAGGCACGGCTTGAAAGCAATAACGTTCTTGCTTTTCTGCAGGACAAAGACGAGGTGTGCTACGGGGAAAGCCTTTCGGAAAGCAACGTTGATTTATACAATGCCTATTTTATGTGGTGTCAAAGCAACGCCTTGCAGGAATTCAAGCGCAACACCTTTGTGAAATTACTCCGGGAGTTAAAAAACAAGTTCCATATAACACCGTCAACTCATTGCGTTAATCATAACGGGAAAGAGGTAAGAGGGTTTAAGGGAATTGGGCTGAAAAAAGAGATTTATCACGGAAAAAACTATTCTGTGGAATAAGGGCGTACCGCAGGTCATTTTGATTGACAGTTTAAAACCGCATTACATAGCCTTTCGGACGTATGGACAGTTTATTTATAAAGTATAATATATAGTAAATAAATATATATACTACTGTTACACATATACACATACATAAACATATATATTTTTTTTATTTTTTATTATATATATAAGTTCTCGGATAAAAAAATCGTTCAATCGTCCGAAATGGCTTTATAAAGCCTTTTGCGGCACTTTTTAATCTGTACGGGAACGCCCAAAAGAACACAATCGAGGTATAAATGGAC
>CAMDZU010000055.1 GCA_945910715.1 uncultured Clostridia bacterium | reverse complement strand
GTCTGCGTGTGTTTCTCGAAGTCTTCAGCTTGTCGAAAAATACTTTTTCGACAAGATGAAAAATACCGACAGTCCCCTGTCGGTATTTTTATTATTTGTTGTTAGCAACGTCAATTCTGTTGAGGGCGCGTTTCAGCTTGTACTCCGCAATGTCGAAATCACGCTGGCTGGTTTTTGCCGCCATTCGTTCCTCGGCGATTTCCTTTGCGCGCTTTGCACGTTCAACGTCGATTTCGTCCGCCCATTCGCAGCTCTGGGCAAGAATTGTGGTCTTGTCCCTGCCCACCTTGATGACGCCGCCCGAAATTGCGGCGACTCTGTACCTGCCGTCAATCATAACCTTGATTTTGCCTATGTTAAGTGCGGCAACGTAAGGCTCGTGATGAGCAAGTATTCCCTTGTCGCCAACGGTGGTCCTGACAATTACGTTTTCGGTGTTGTCGTCGAAGAACACACGGTCGGGGGTGATTATTTCAAGTTTAAAAGGAGTCATATTGTCCTCCTGAGCTTAAGACGACTGCTTTGCTTTTGCAACTACATCGTCGATTGTGCCTGCAAAGAGGAATGCGGATTCGGGCAGGTCGTCGTGCTTGCCCTCGATGATTTCCTTGAAGCCTCTGATTGTTTCCTTGATCGGAACGTATTTTCCGGGCATACCCGTAAACTGTTCCGCAACGTGGAAGGGCTGTGACAGGAAACGCTGGATTTTTCTTGCTCTTGCAACGGTAAGCTTGTCGTTGTCGTCAAGCTCGTCCATACCGAGAATTGCGATAATATCCTGCAATTCGTTGTATCTCTGGAGGATTGACTGCACCTGTCTTGCAACCTCGTAATGCTCCTTGCCTACAATGTCGGGGGTAAGGATACGGGAGGAGGAATCCAGCGGGTCAACCGCAGGGAAAATACCCATTGACGCAATGGAACGTGAAAGTACCGTCTTTGCGTCCAGATGTGCGAAGGTTGTTGCAGGAGCAGGGTCGGTAAGGTCGTCGGCAGGAACGTAAACCGCCTGTACAGACGTGATTGAGCCCTTCTTCGTGGAGGTAATTCTCTCCTGCAATGCGCCCATTTCGGTAGCCAGCGTTGGCTGATAGCCAACGGCGCTTGGCATACGTCCGAGCAGAGCCGATACCTCGGAGCCTGCCTGTGTGAAACGGAAGATGTTGTCGATAAAGAGAAGAACGTCCTGTCCCTCTCTGTCACGGAAGTATTCCGCCATTGTAAGTCCCGAAAGAGCAACTCTCATACGGGCTCCCGGCGGCTCGTTCATCTGACCGTAAACAAGGGCTGTCTTGCTGATAACCCCCGATTCGCTCATTTCACGGTAAAGGTCGTTGCCCTCACGGGTACGCTCGCCTACGCCTGTGAATACGGAAATACCGCCGTGCTGGTTTGCAACGTTGTTGATAAGTTCCTGAATAAGTACCGTCTTGCCAACGCCCGCACCGCCGAACAGACCGATTTTACCGCCCTTAAGATACGGCGCAAGCAGGTCGACTACCTTTATGCCTGTTTCAAGAACCTGGTTTGACGCAGCCTGCTCCTCGTATGCAGGGGGCTGGCGGTGGATTTCCCAGCGCTCCTCTGTTTCGGGCTGGGGCTTGTTGTCAACAGCCTCGCCAAGCAGGTTGAAAATTCTGCCCAGAGTTTCCTTGCCAACGGGAACGGTGATTGACTTACCCGTATCAACCGCTTCCATACCTCTTACAAGACCGTCGGTGCTGCCCATAGCGATACAGCGGACTACGTCGTCGCCGATATGCTGTGCGACTTCAACAACAAGCTTTTTGCCGCCATTGTCGATCTCAATGGCGTTAAGCAGATTTGGCAGGTGCTGGGGAGCGAACTTGATGTCAAGTACCGCGCCGATAATCTGGACAATTGTTCCGATATTTTTTTCAGCCATTATTGTCTTATTTTCCTTTCCGCCCGCTTGGGGAAAACGAGCGTTTTATCTATGCCGAAAGGCATTATTCAAGCGCATTTGCGCCCGATACGATTTCTGTGATTTCGTTTGTGATCTTCTCCTGTCTTGCACGGTTGTACTTGAGGGACAGGTCGCTGATCATCTGCTCTGCGTTGTCGCTTGCATTCTCCATTGCTGTACGTCTTGCCGCATTTTCGGAGGCGTAAGCGTCAACCACGGCGCAGTATATAAGGCTTAACATGAACTTGGGAACAAGTCTGTTGTAAACCGCCTCGGGAGATGGGTCGTAGTTGATAAGGTCGTTATCCGCACTGCCGCCCTCCGCAACAAGAGGGAGAATAGGCATATCCACAGGATTCTGCACAAGGGGAGAAACAAAGGTGGTGTAAAACAGCTTAACCTCGTCAACCTGACCGCTTGTGAACAGATTTACCGCAATTTCCGCAATGTCGCCGCAGTCGGCGGTTTTTACGTTTTCGGCAAGCTGGGGATATTTCCCTACAAGCTCGTAATCTCTCTTTTCGAAATATTCAACAGCCTTTTTTCCAATGGCGATTATTTTTGGCTTTACAGTATCGCCCTCATGAGCCTGAGCTGCCAGCTTGAGGACTCCTGAGTTGTATCCTCCCGCAAGACCTCTGTCGCCTGCGATTACGATAAACAAGCGGTTTTTAACCTCTCTTGCCTCGGTAAACACAGTGCTGAAATCTCTCTTGGCAGACGCAATTTCGCACATAAGCTCATATTGCTTTTCAAAATAAGGACGGCAGCTTTCAGCGTGGGCTTTAGCCTTTCGCAGCTTGCTTGAAGCGACCAGCTCCATAGCCTTTGTAATCTGCATTGTAGAGCCAACGGACTTGATTCTGCGCTTGATGTCCTTCATATTTCCTGTTGCCAATTTATCACCAACTTTCTTCGTTTGTGTGCATTAAACGTACTTCTTTGGCGCAAGAACGCTGAGAATTGCAGCGGCAAGCGTTAAAGCGGATATGCACAGCGCAACTATACTAATTGATAAAGCAGCTTTGTTCATTTTTGCACCATCCTTTCAGCAATACATTTATTTTACAAAGTCAGCGGTGAACTTTTCAAGAGCCTCCCTGAGCTTTTCCTCCGTTTCGGGAGTAAGCACCTTTTCGCTCTTGATACTGTCTGTAATTTCCTTGTAATTTACGTCGATATATTCAAACAGGCTGTTCTGATATTCGGTAACCCGCTTTACGTCAACGTCCTTCAGATAGTTGTTGATAACGGCGTAAATGATGATAACCTGATTTTCAACGGAAATAGGCGAATTCTGACCCTGCTTCAGTACCTCTACGATACGCTCGCCCTTTGCAAGACGGCTCTTTGTGTCGGCGTCAAGGTCGGAGCCGAACTGTGAGAATGCCTGCAGCTCACGGAACTGGGAGTATTCCAGCTTAAGAGTACCCGAAACCTTTTTCATAGCCTTTATCTGAGCGTTGCCGCCTACACGGGATACGGAGATACCGGGGTTAACGGCTGGTCTGATACCGGAGTTGAAAAGCTCGGTTTCAAGGAATATCTGACCGTCCGTAATGGAAATTACGTTGGTCGGAATGTAAGCGGAAACGTCGCCTGCCTGTGTTTCGATAATAGGCAGAGCGGTAAGAGAGCCGCCGCCGTATTCCTCGTTAAGGTTTGCGGCACGTTCAAGCAGTCTTGAATGGAGGTAGAAAACGTCGCCCGGGTAAGCTTCACGTCCCGGCGGACGCTTTAAGAGCAGAGAAAGCGCTCTGTAAGCAACAGCGTGCTTGGATAAGTCATCATAGATGATAAGCACGTCCTTGCCCTTTTCCATAAAGTATTCGCCCATTGCACAGCCTGCGTATGGAGCGATATACTGGAGAGGAGCAAGCTCGCTGGCTGCTGCGGAAACAACGATGGTGTAATCCAGCGCCTTTGCGGTTCTCAGCTGTTCAACAACGGTTGCAACGGTAGAAGCCTTCTGACCGATTGCAACGTAAATGCACAGCACGCCTGTTTCCTTCTGATTGATGATTGTATCAATGGCGATAGCGGTCTTACCCGTTTCTCTGTCGCCGATAATAAGCTCACGCTGTCCACGTCCGATAGGAATCATAGAGTCGATAGCCTTGATACCTGTCTGTAACGGAACGTTTACGGGCTTACGGGTAATGATACCCGGTGCGATTTTTTCAATGGGGCGCGTTTCCTTGGTGAGAATAGGTCCCTTGCCGTCGATTGGCTTACCAAGCGAATTTACAACACGTCCTAAAAGCTCCTCGCCGACGGGTACGGAAACGATACTGCCTGTACGCTTTACAGTGTCGCCCTCCTTGATGTCTGCGTCCGAGCCTAACATTACAGCGCCCACAAAGTCCTGCTCTAAGTTCAGCGCCATGCACTGAACGCCGTTTTCAAACTCCAGCAGCTCGTTGAGCATACACTTTTCCAGTCCGTGGATACGAACGATACCGTCGCCTACGGTTACAACCGTACCTGTGTCGGTGAGCCGGATTTTGGAATCGAAATTCTTTATGCGGGACTTGATTATGCCTGTAATTTCATCGGGGCGTAATTCCATTTTTTATTGTTCATCCCTTTCGGTTCGATTTTTACTTATTAGCACACAATGCGGCTGATTTCAGATTTCAGCGCGTCAAGTCTTGCCTTTACGCTGCCGTCTATCAGCGTATCGCCGTAATTTACAACAATACCGCCGATAATTGACTTGTCAACCCTTTCGGTCATATTGATTTTCTTGCCCGTTACCTGTTCCATACGCTTTATAACCTTTTCCCTGAGAGAATCGCTCAGCGGAACGGAGGTGGTAACAACAATGTCGGCAATGCCGAATTTCTCGTTGTAAAGTGCGTTGAAGCAGGTCAGTATGCCGCCGAAGCGGTCAAGTCTGTCCGCCTGACACAGCACTCTTATAAAGTTATAGACATAGGGCGAAACCCTGCCCTCAAAAGCCTCCTGCATAATGGACAGCTTATCGGACATTTCCACCGTGGGCGTATCTGCAAGCTTGATAAAATCGGGGCAGGCGTCCAGTATTTCCTTGACGGCTTTAAGCTCGGAAAGCACTTCCCCAAGCTTTTCCTCCTGCTCCTCACAAATTACCTGAAACAGCGCTTCTGCGTAGTTTTTTTCAACAAGACCTGTCATAAACAAATCCTTTCATCAGGTAATTATTTTTCTTCTCCGACGTTTACAAGGAAGCTGTTGATAAGCTCCTCGTTGTCTTTTTCGCTGATTTCCTTTTCGGCAACTGCCTGTGCCGCCATAATAACAATGTCGGAAATCTGATCCTTTACCTCGTTAATTGCACGCTTCTTTTCAAGCTCTGCGCTTTCCTCAGCCTTTTCTCTGATGAGAGCGGCGCTCTTTTCAGCCTCGGCAATAATTTCCGCCTCTCTTGCGCCTGCCTTTTTCACGGCGTTTGCAACAATTTCCTGCGCCTCGTCCTTTGCGCCAGAGATTTTTTCAAGGTAGTCCGCCTTGGCTGCCTCTGCGTCCGCCTTTGCCTTTTCGGCTGCGGAAATATCGGCGTTTATCTTCTCCTGCCGCTTGCGGAGAACCTCCATTACCTTGTTGTGCAGCAGAAACTTGTACAGCAGGAAAATAATCAGAGTGTTGATGAGAGTGAAAATAATCGTGCTTGGGTTAATGTTGACAAGTCCCAGCATAGTTGCGCTCTCTGCGCTTTCTGCCAGTAAACGAATGCCCATTATATCACTCCTTTTTAATGTAATTGGGAATTAACCGAGCTGACCGATAAATGGGTTAGCAAACATTAAAAGAAGTGCGATAATCAGCGAGTAAAGACCTGTTGTTTCAGCAAGTGCGTCACCGATAATCATTGTTCTTGTGATTGCGCCGGAAGCCTCGGGCTGTCTGCCTACCGCCTCAACTGCCTTGCTGCCGCAGATACCTTCACCGATACCGGGGCCCAGACCTGCAATCATTGCCAAGCCTGCGCCAATTGCGGATGCGCCTAATACAATTGCCTGTTCCATAAATATAACCTCCGTTATTTTAATTTGCATTGAATATTATTACATCCCATAAGGGAATATAAACTGTTTAATCGTCACCGCACTCCGCCATTGCCACATAAGCCATTGTCAGAGTTACGAAAATGTACGCTTGAATGAACGAGCTGAACAAGTCGAAATACAGCGAAAGCACGGCGGGGATACCGATTGAGAAAAGACCCAGCGCAAACTGACCCAGCGCATAGTAAACCAGTCCGCCGATAACCATACCTGCAAGAATGTTTGCAAAGTGACGGAGCGCCTGTGCAACGGGGTTTGCAATATCGCCGATTATGTTAAAGGGAAGCATAAAGGGCATCGGCTCGATAAAGCTTTTGAGGTAGCCCTTGACGCCGCCTGTCTTGAACTTGTTGATGATTGTGAGAACAAAGGTAACCGCCGCCCATGTGCCTACAACGGACAAATCCGCCGTCGGCGCGCGCAGTCCAAGCAGTCCCATTAAGCTTGAAATAATTGAAAAGCAGAAAAGAGCGCCGATATATGGGGTGTAATTCTTGTACTTTTCGCCCATGGTGTCCTTTACCATGCCGCTGAAAAAGCCTACGATATATTCAGCCGCCATCTGTCTTTTGCTTGTTGGCTCAACCTTGAGATTGCGGCCGAGTATAAAGAACAGCACGCCTAAAATAACCATTACCACCAGCTGGACAACCACGGATTCCGCAATTTCAACCTGAAAGCCGAACAAATCAAACTTTCCCGAAAGCAGCGGACCCTCGACGGTAAATTCGTCCATAAGCCTCATCATATCTGACATAAAGCAACTCCTTCTGCCGATTATTCCTTATCGGCTTTATGAAAAGTATAGTGAACAAGATAGTATATCTGCGGAAAGAACAGAGGTACAACCGCAGGAATAACGGCAATAACCTTATAAATAAGGCATACCGCAAGTATCACAAATGTGCCTAAATACCTTGACCCGTAGGAAAGATTGGCGGTAAACTGCGCCTTTTTTTCCTGCTTTCGTTCAAGGGCTTTGTTTGCGGTAACGCCAAGCAGTACGAAATTCCCGAGGGCAATTGCATTGCCAACGGCAAGTCCCGTGAAAACACGCCAGTCTATGTGGTTCCACAAGCCGTAAACGCCGAATACAATAAGGGCTATGCCGTTAAGCAGCAGTATTGTGGGAAGCATCTGCTTAATTTCGGCTATTGCCTGATTTTGCTTCTTCTTCATTTATTATCCTTGTCGTAATAATCGTTGTCCTTAGGGTCGTGCTGCAATTCCGAAAACTTTGTGCGCTGGCTTTTGTCGTACATTTTCATAAGCTTTTTGAGATATGTTCCCGCGCTTGTGACCATTGTGACAATGCCAAGCACCACGAAAATAATCTTCACCCAATGGGGCCAGCCCAAGGTATTCACCAGCCACGAGCCGCCCCATATAAACAAAAGCAGGGGAAGCAGAATAATAAGCCCTATCTGACTTACAACCGAATATACCGCAATGGGATTGTCCTTGCCGTTTTTTGCCATTGGCTCTCCTTGAGTATCAGTAAATAATTCCGTTCAGCAGCCATGTGCCGTTAAGCTTGGACATACTGCCCTTTTTAACCACTTCAGCGCCCGTATTGTCGTGAAGGG
>CAMDZU010000054.1 GCA_945910715.1 uncultured Clostridia bacterium | reverse complement strand
TCCCCTACACCAACGAAAGACTGAACGATTATATAAACGTGCTGATAAATTTCAGAGAAACCAAGCACCGCAAGGACGCCTCGGAAATGACCGCCGCCGAATTGCTTGAATATATGGAACAACTAAAAAACAGGAAAAAATGAGAAAGGACCATAACTATGAACGAAAACGGAAAAACAATACTTACCGACCTGCTTGAACACGGCAAGGCAAACGGAAAGCTTACCACAAAGGAAATCACCGACGTACTGGAGGACCTTGACTTTGACGTTGACCAGATAAACAAGCTGTACGATGATTTTGAAAGCAACAATATCGACATTGTGGACGATTATACCATTGACGAGGACCTTGACTCCGCTCTTGATTTTACGGGAGAGGACGACCTTGACCTTGCAATGTCAACGGAGGGAATCGCCATTGACGACCCCGTAAAAATCTATTTAAAGGAAATCGGCAGAGTGCCGCTGCTTACCGCAGAGGAGGAAATCGAGCTTGCAACCCGTATGTCACAGGGCGACCCTTACGCAAAGAAAAGGTTGAGCGAGGCAAACCTCCGTCTTGTAGTAAGCATTGCAAAGCGGTATGTGGGCAGAGGAATGCAGTTCCTTGACCTTATTCAGGAGGGCAACTTAGGTCTTATCAAGGCGGTTGAAAAGTTCGACTACACCAAGGGCTACAAGTTCTCAACCTACGCTACATGGTGGATAAGACAGGCAATCACAAGAGCCATTGCCGACCAGGCAAGAACAATCAGAATCCCCGTTCACATGGTTGAAACAATCACCAAGGTAAAGAAGGCGTCAAGCCAGCTGCTACACAAAAACGGCCACGAGCCAAGCGCAGAGGAAATCGCAAAGGAGCTTAATATCCCCGTTGAGCGTGTAAGAGAAATAATCAGAATTTCACAGGACCCTGTTTCCCTTGAAACCCCGATAGGCGAGGAGGAGGATTCGCACCTCGGGGACTTTATCCCCGACGAGGACGCTCCCGCTCCTGCTGAAGCCGCTTCCCTCACACTGCTCAAGGAGCAGCTTAACGAGGTGCTCAACACCCTTACCGACCGCGAGGCAAAGGTGCTCCGTCTGCGTTTCGGCTTGGAAGACGGACGTCAGCGCACTCTTGAAGAGGTGGGCAAGGAATTCAACGTTACAAGAGAGCGTATAAGACAGATTGAAGCCAAGGCGCTCCGCAAGCTCCGTCACCCATTAAGAAGCAAGAAGCTTAAGGATTTTCTTGATTGATTAGGAGAAAAAATGCACATCACACTGGAAACAGACTACGCAATAAGAATAGTTGACCGTCTTGCCAAAAACAAGCTGGCAGCAAAAGTCAGCAATACTCCCATGCGCCTTGACGCAAAGACAATTGCCGAAAATACCGAAGTGCCCCTGCGCTTTGCGCTGAAAATACTCCGCAAATTAGTTTCGGGGGACATTGTAAAAAGCTACAAGGGAATTTACGGCGGCTACGAGCTTAACCGTGAGCTGAAGGAGCTTTCGCTGTACGATATTGTGGAGCTTGTGGAGGGTACCTACCGTTTCAGCCGATGCGTAAGCGACGATTACACCTGCACCTGCAACAAGGAGGACGAGCTGCCCTGCACCTATCAGAGAGTGTTCAGCGAAATATCCGACCAGGTTTGCAGTCTGCTGAAAAAACAGACCTTTGATAAGCTTGTTATGAAATAAACAGCGGAGGAAAGGATTTACAGATGAACTCAACAGATATTCCCGTTTTCAACAGGGAAACACCCCAATCATTCCAATTTGAAAAAAAGCCCGAAACAAGAGAACAGGGCGACCTTATATTTGCCCTTGACATAGGCACAAGAACAGTTGTGGGTATTTTAGGCGAATACATAGACGAAAAGTTTTATGTCCGTGACTGCGTTGTTGTTCCCCATACAAAGCGTGCAATGGTGGACGGTCAGATAGAGGATATAAAGCAGGTGGCAAAGATAGTTTCCATTGCCAAATCCCAGCTTGAGGAGCGTAACGCCGTAAGGCTCAAAACCGTATCCATTGCCGCCGCAGGACGGGCGCTGCGCACCGTTCAGACCAATATGGACTTTGACGTATCGGACAGGGACGAGCTTACTCCCGAATATATCCGCTCAATGGAGATTGAAACCATACAAAAGGCGCAGAAGCAGCTTGACGAGGACAATAAGGGCAGGACTGTGACCTTTTACTGCGTAGGCCATTCGGTGGTGAAATATCTCCTTGACGATTACAAGATAATCACCCTTGAGGGACACAAGGGCAACACCGCCAACGTTGAAATAATCGCCGCTTTCCTGCCAAGCGTTGTGGTTGAGGGACTGTATGCCGTTATGGATATGAACGGTCTTGAGGTAACCAGCCTTACCCTTGAGCCTATTGCGGCAATGAACGTTATTATCCCCCCCGAAATCCGCCTTATCAACATTGCCCTTGTGGATATCGGCGCAGGCACAAGCGATATTGCCATTGCAAAGGACGGAAGCATTTTCGCCTACGCTATGGCTACAACCGCAGGGGACGAAATAACCGATGAGATTATCAAGGCGTTTTTCGTTGATTTTGACACGGCGGAAAAGCTGAAGCGTGCCTGCAGCACAGAGGAGGACGTGGAATACCGTGACATTTTCGGCATTACAAGAACCGTTTCTCCCGCCGAAATCGTATCCAAAATCCAGCCTGCCATTGAAAACCTTGCGGAAACAATCTGCTCCTCAATCGTACAGGTAAACGGAGCCGCTCCTGCTGCGGTTTTCCTTATCGGCGGCGGCGCTCTTACAAAGGGACTTACCACCCTTGTTTCAAACAAGCTTTCCATTGACGAGGCAAGAGTAGCCATAGGCGGTCACGACCTGCTGAAAAACATTGACACCTGCGGAAAGAAAATGGGGGCTGAATTTGTTACCCCAATCGGTATCGGCGTTACCGCCGTGCTTAATCAGGGCTACGACTTCTCGGTAATTACCCTGAACGATACAAAGGTGAGAGTGTTCGATACAAAGCAGTTAAGCGTTTTCGAGCTGCTTAATGTTGCAGGCTACAAGACCACCGAAATTATGGGTCGCTCGGGCAGAAGCCTTGCCTACACCCTTAACGGAAAGAAAATCACCATAAAGGGCGGCGGACTTACTCCTGCGGAAATCCACGTCAACGGCAAGCCTGCGTCACTTACCACCAAAATCACACAGGGGGACAATGTAATTATCACTCCTGCGGTATGCGGCGAAAATGCACATATCACCTTAGGTAAGGCAATCAACTGCGAAAAGTACAACACGGGCTGTATCAGCTTCTGCGGCGAAAAGCGCAAAATCGGCATTACCGCAAAGGTAAACGGCAAGGAAATGCCTCTCGATTATGACATTGAGCCATTGGACGAAATCGAAACCGAGGGAATACTCACTTTAGGCGACCTTATTCAGAGCCTTGGCATTGAAATGAGCGGCATTGACTATTTCGCCAACGGAATTTTAACCGACGAAAGCTATGTGCTTAAGGATGGCGACCTTATTTCCTGCTCACAGGAAAATATTCCCGAGGAAGAGCCTGTTCAGCCGGAATATGAACCCGAACCCATAGCCGAGCCACAGCCCGTGGAATACGAGGAAGAGCCTGCAAAAGCTCCTGCAGTACCCGAAACCTACGAGGAAAATCTGTGGAAGGAAATAACCGTCACACTTAACGACAGAAAGGTTACGCTTCCCGAAAAAGCCGAGCATACTCCCCACGTTTTCCTTGAACTGCTGAACTATATCGAAATCGACCCCAGAAATCCGCAGGGGGATATTCTGGTTATGCTTAACGGCAAGTCCGCAAACTACAACGATATGCTCCACGACGGGGACAATGCGGTAATCAGATGGCAGCCGAGGGTTATGCGATGAAAAAAGCGCTTTCCCTTTTATCCCTTGCCCTTGCCGCCGCAGCTGCTTTAAGCGGCTGCTCCGAAATACAGTACGAAACGGCGGTTACCACCACTCCCGCAACCGTTGCAACAGCGGAAACCAGTCCTGCGGAAACAACCGCACTTTACACGGATAACCTTGTTCAGACCGTGAAAATCAAGGAGCAGGATTACAGCGAAACCTATCAGCTTGAGGGAAACACCACAGCCGAGGTTTATACCGCTCTTGACGGCTACGACGGGGACGGGTACATTCAGCTTACCAACAACAATATGGCGGTGCTTGCCGTTACCGTGCCTACCTCGCAGTTTTATAAGATTACCGCCTATATATGCTCAGCCGACTCGGTTGTTACCCTGATTACGGGCAGCTCAGCCGACCGCACTATGAGCCCCGAGGGCTACGAAACCGTCCGGGGAGCGGTACAGGGAGCGTATTACGTCAGCGAAAGCGTTGCCTTTAACCCCTTTGCAATTGACGGAGTTTACCTTAAATCGGGACTTAACTACATCACTCTCCAATGCGTTTCGGGAATTGCCTATCTTGACAAGGTGACCCTTGAAAAGGGCTCAACCTCGCCCGATTCAAGATACAATATCACAAACCGCCTTGTAACAAAGAATCCCACCTTAAAGACCCTCTGCACAATGAACTATCTCGTAAGCGTTTACGGCAAGAAAACCCTTACGGGACAATACGTTACCCCCAACACAAATACAGAAATTAACGCCGTTTATTCCTCAACCGCACGCTATCCTGCCATAAGGTGCAGCGACCTTTCACAGTACAGCATTTACTGCAATACAAGCGATAAGGACGATATGACCGACCTTGACCTTGCGGTGGAATGGGCGGAAAAGGGCGGACTTGTAAGCTATTCGTGGCAATGGTACGCTCCCAGCGACTCCAAATCCCACTACTATTCCGTAAACACCGACTTTAACCTTGACCGTGCGGTAACGGAAAAGGATATTTCTTTGAAGTCTGCGGAGGAGCTGGAAGAGCTTTACGGCAAGGACGAAATCACCAAGGAATGTTACAGCCTTGTGCTGGATATTGACAATATTGCGGAAAAGCTGGGCTATCTGGCTGAAAAGGACGTTACGGTGCTTTTCAGACCCCTTATGGAGGGCGGAAACTCCTGGTACTGGTGGGGCGGCTCGGCGGACAGCTACAAGTGGCTGTGGAGGCTGCTTGTTGACCGCCTTACAAACTATCACGGCCTTAACAACCTTATATGGGTATGGAACGGGGAAAACAGCGATTTTTACCCCGGGGACGAATACTGCGACATAATCGGAGAGGATATTTACAACCCCAGCAAATCCACCAACAACCCCCGCTTTATGAGCACAAGGTACTATTCCGTGCAGTATAAGGGTACGGCAATGACCGAATGTGCCGTTGTGCCAAGTCCCGACGATTTGTACCGTGACAACGCAATGTGGCTGTGGTTTGCGGTATGGAGGGGAGATTACATAATCAACCCCGACGGCAGTCTTTCCACGGTGTATAACAGCCTTGCAGACCTTAAATATGCATATAATCATGAGCTGTTTGTTACAAGAGATGAGTTGCCCGATATGAGTTCATTCGGGATTGAATAATCAAAAATAAGCCGTTCCGCAAAGTGAACGGCTTTCCTTGCTATAAAACCAACAGAAAGAGGTAACACAATGAATTTTTCCCTTGTCCCCCTTGCGGAAAAGGACATTCCCTTTTTCAAGGAGGAAATGCAGCTTGCCTTTCAGAAAGGCTTTGAGGACGTTTTCGGAAAAACGGAGCAGCCTGTTCTTCCCGAAAAGGACATTGACAGCTCGCTGAACGCAAAAGGCTCTGCCGCCTACGCTGCGGTAATTGACGGAGAAAGAGCAGGCGGCGCTGTTGTGGCAATCGATACGGAAAAAGGACATAATCACCTTGACCTGCTGTATGTTAAGCGTGAAGTACAAGGCAAGGGCGTGGGCATTAAAATATGGAACGAGCTTGAAAGACTGTACCCCGAAACAAGGGTGTGGGAAACCTGCACGCCCTATTTTGACAGAAGAAACATTCATTTCTATATCAACAAATGCGGTTTTCACGCTGTGGAATTTATCAACGAAAAGCACCCCGACAAGGATACTCCCGAGGAATTTATAGGGGACGGCGGAGAGGGAATGTTCGTTTTCCGAAAGGAAATGAGATAAAATTTTTTAAAAATAAAAATCTTCCTATTGACAAATGAATAATTCAGCGTTATAATATAGTAAATCGAAAATACCATATCGTTTTAAACCGTTGAAGCGGAGATAACGGTGTATATGCTCATACAGAGAGCCCGTGCAGGTGAAAGTCGGGTTGAAAACAGTGCATCAAATGGACCGCCGAGGGCGCAGTCAAAGGCTTTTTGCCGAGTATTCTGCGACGTAAGGACGTGCGTAAATCGTCAGGAGTATGATGGTACTCTGAAAAGTGCGCAGATTTTCTGCGAATCAAGGTGGCACCGCGAGCATTGCTCGTCCTTGACATTTTATGTCGGGGACGGGCATTTTTATTTTCCCCGAAAATGAAAGGAAGTATCATTATGATAAGACCAACCCTTGATGAAGCTCTTGAAATTGCAAAAAGCGGCGAATACAAGGTAATTCCCGTAAGCTGCGAGCTTTATTCCGACTGCGTTACCCCTGTGGAGGTGCTGAAAAGGCTGAAATACATCAGCAGGCACTGCTTTATACTTGAATCCGCCGAGGCTGACAAAAAGTGGGGACGGTTTACATTTTTAGGCTACGACCCAAGCCTTGAGCTTACCTGCACCAACGGAAAGCTTACGCTGGGAATGGGAAACAAGGTGGAAATCGAAACGGACAATCCTGCCGAATACATAAGAAAAATTATCAAGGACAACAAAAGTCCCCGCCTTGATTATCTCCCGGCATTTACGGGGGGACTTGTGGGATATTTCGCATACGATTACATAAAGTACGGCGAAAAAAGCCTTAACCTTGACGCAAAGGACGAGGAGGGCTTCAAGGACGTTGACCTTATGCTTTTCGATAAGGTAATCGCCTTTGACAACTATCGGCAGAAGATAATCCTTATTGTGAATATACGCTGCGACGAATGTGAAACCGCCTACCACAAGGCGCAGGTGGAGCTGAAAAATATGAAGGAGCTTATCCTTAACGGCATCTACTGCAAGGATACGGGCGGCAGAATCACAAGCGAGATTACTCCCCTTTTCGGCGAGGAGGAATACTGCTCAATGGTGGAAAAGGCAAAGGACTACATCATTGACGGGGACATTTTTCAGGTGGTGCTTTCAAACCGCCTTTCGGCAGGCTTTGAGGGCAGTCTTCTGGACACCTACAGAGTTCTCCGCACCGCAAATCCCTCTCCCTATATGTTCTATTTTTCAAGCGACGATATTGAAATTGCGGGTGCATCTCCCGAAACCCTTGTAAAGCTTGAAAACGGCACTCTCCACACCTTCCCCCTTGCAGGAACAAGACCCAGAGGAGCAACGGACGAGGAGGACAAGGCGCTTGAAACGGAGCTGCTTGCAGACGAAAAGGAACGCTCGGAGCACAATATGCTGGTTGACCTTGGCAGGAACGATATAGGAAAAATCTCCGAATTCGGCTCGGTAAAGGTTGAGAAGTATATGGAAATACT
>CAMDZU010000053.1 GCA_945910715.1 uncultured Clostridia bacterium | reverse complement strand
CTCTGTGGAATTGCTTAGCAATTCCACTCTTGGCACCTTTTTCGACGGACTGAGCTGCCGCAAGTTTGCGGAGGCTCTCCTTGTATTCTCTTAAATTACTCATGGTCGTGAATAAACTGCACAAAGTCCTCTTCATTCAGCGGACGGGAGAAGTAATAGCCCTGAATGTAGTCAATGCCTAAATTTTCAAGCATATTCAGCTCCTCGGCGGTTTCAACGCCCTCTGCTACCATTTTTATGCCAAGGCGTGAAATCATTTCCGCAACGCTTTTCAGAATAACGTAGGAGTTCTTTCCCCCACGCTTCATACAGGGCGTTACAAGGCTCTTATCCAGCTTGATAAGGTCGTAGTTTATCTCTGCAATTTTGGAAAGATTGGAGTAGCCCGTGCCGAAATCGTCCATTGAGAAGCTGCAGCCCATTTTCCTAAGCGTACGCATATTCTTGCTGAGAGCAGTGCCGCTTTCAATTGCCGCCGTTTCGGTTATTTCAAGGTTGATAAGCTTCGGGTTAACTCCCGTTTTTTCAAGGATTGCCCCAAGGTCGGAGGGAAGTCCCGGGTCGCTGCACTGAAGTCCGGACAGGTTGACCTCTATGTACTTTATGCCGTGCTTCACAAGCGCATTTGACTTGATACAGCTGCACACCTTTTCAAAGACTATTTCCCCCACCTTGCCGATAAGCCCCGATTTTTCCGCAATGGGAATAAACAGGTCGGGTGAAATGTAGCCTACCGTTTCAGTGTCCTTCAGCCTTACCAGCGCCTCGGCGGAGCAGAATTTTTGCTCCTTCACAGAGTATATGGGCTGATAAACCACGTTGAAGCCGTCCTCCGCAATTGCCTTGCGGATAATTTCCGTTACTGCGGCAACCTTTTTGCGGCGGTTGATTATTTCCTCGTCGGCGGTGCAGATACCCGAATCGGTTTTGCCGCTTTCGGACGCCATAAAGCTTATTAGGTCGTGAAGCTCGTCCATATTTTTTGCAAATTTGGGACAGCTTATAATATTGATTACTCCTTCAAGAAGAACACCGCCCGATTCACATTCCCACTCGCTGCAAAGCCTTTCGGAAATGCGCTGCGCAAGGGGATAAACGCTGTTAAGGCTGCCCTTTGCCATAATAGTAAGAGTGTTTCCCCTTATGTGATAAACATGGCAGGAGGTGGTGGCTTCAATATACCGTGCAAGCTTTCTGATAAGGGTGTAGCCTGCGTCATGACCGTTTTTCGACATAATGTAGTCAAAGTTGGTTATTACCACGGCAAGGGACTGAAATTCCTTGTTCTTGCGGAAAAATTCCTCCGACATAACGTGAAAGGCATGGTCGTTGAAGCATCCTGCGTCTGCGTCGTGAAATTCCCTCGGGTTTTCCAGCGAAAGATAAATGAAGAATACAAGAGCAACGGAAGCAATTCCCGAAACGAAAATTGCAGGGAAAACCGCCTGAAAAATTGTAGTGCATATCCATAAGCAGGCGCCGATTATTACCGCTCTCCGCTTTTCGTTGGAAAGAGGAGAAATTATGGCGGTAATAATAGCCATAAGCATATAGAATGAAACGCAGCCGAAAATTACGAAAACCGGCGAACCGTAGGAGTATGCATGCTCCGGCTCAACGTGGTAGTAAATCTTTCCGAAGCAGGTATAGATGATTGATAACACATAGGGCAGGAAAAAGGGAATTGTTCTTGCGGAGAAAAGCTTTTTGCGGTGTCCGAGGGACAGCACATAAATATAATCCAGCAAGCCCAGCGTATCCAGCACAATGAAAAAGCCTCTGTGAAGAAATTCGTTGAGCCACGGGGAAACCGAATCAAGATGGGTTACGGTATAAACGGTGGAAATATCAAAAATCAGATTCAGAGAGCAGGTAACAAGCAGTGCTGTGAATACCCTTGCGGGAAGAATAGGCAGTCTGCGGCCTGCAGCGTATTTGACGATAAGTATTATCAGAAAAACAGCAGACGCAAGCTGAAAACGAATATCGACGCTGAACATTATTTCACCCCATTTGAAAGTCACAGATTTACGTCATATCAATTGTAGCATAAAAATATGCTTTTTTCAAGATAATCGTCAAAAAAACTCTTGACAAAAGCAGTTTGTTGTGCTACTATAACAAACATCACAGTCCCGAATACTACGAAAGGAGATAAAAATATGAATAACAGAGGAATTTTGAACAACTGAATACGGGCACGCTGAATCTCACAGAAAGGTGTGTCAAAACCTTTCGAGTGTTATTGCATATATGCCGCAGAACAGCCGAAAAGGCTATTGTTCTGCGGCTTTTTTGTTTGCACTCGGATTTGGGGAGGAGTTATCACATTGATTAAGGAAAAGGAAAAAGGAAAAATCAAAGAAAGAAACAACATAATGTATATGATGGGTCTGCTGTGGAAGGCGGACAAGAAAATCGTCATATTCAGCTTTTACAAGCAGATAGCCGAGCAGGCATTCTCGGTTATTTTTACCGTTTATCTGACCCAATACATTTTTACCTGCATTGAACAGCAAAGCCCCTTTGAGGAGCTGATGAAGCTTATTATCGCCTTATGTCTTGTTCATGTGGTTGTGCATATTGTTTCGGCGGTATGGAATTATCAGCTTAAGCGCCGCCAACCAATTATCTACAAGCACATTTACGAGCAGGTAATAGAAAAGTCGCTGACCATTGAGTACAAGCGCTTTGAGCAGCCCGACTTCTACGACCGCTTCACAAGAGCCTTGTCCGAAAGCGTGGACAGAGGCTTTCAGATGATGCTTGCGCTGGTTTATTTTGCGGCGGACGTAATTACCGCCGTGCTGGCGTCCTTTGTGGTGGTAAACGTCGATCCGTTTTTGCTGGTGTTCGTTGTACCGTCGGTAGTAATCAGCTTTATTTTCGGCAAAATCTTAGGCGAGCTTTACTATAAGCTGGATTTTGACGCAACAAGGGATAACCGTGTGGGCGCTTATGTAAAGCGTGTTTTCTACGAGAAAAAATATGCGGGAGAACTTCGGCTTTTCGGTATAAAGTCCATTATGCTGGACAGACAGAAGCAGGCTTACGACAATCTTGTGGATATAAACAGGAAATACCGCAGGAAAATCGCAGGGTACAACTGCCTGCGGTGGGTTTTGTACTGCCTGCTGTCCCTTGGAGTGCCGCTTGGGTACATTGCCTTTACGGTAAAAACAAACCGGGGGATTTCCGTTGCGCCCTATTTAGCAATGGCAATCGCAATCGACTTTATTTCGGGTCACATCAGCGAGGCTATCGACAAGGGAATTGAAGCAAACAAGCACTCCCTTTATGTAAAGAACCTGCGCTCATTCCTTGAATATACCCCAGAAAGGTCGGAATACAATACCCCTGTACCCGAAACTCTTGGGGATATTGACATTGAAAACGTTTCCTTCCGCTATGAGGGCGAAAGCGGAAATACCCTGAACAATCTGAATATCCACATCAAAAAGGGCGAAAGGGTAGCCTTCGTTGGGCATAACGGCGCAGGAAAAACCACCCTCGTCAAGCTTATAATGGGTCTTTACGACGTTTCCGAGGGGGAAATCAGAGTAAGCGGCAAGGATATTTCCGACTACGCTCCCGAGGAATATCACAGGCATTTCGGAACGGTATTCCAGGATTTTCAGGTGTTCGCACTGCCCCTTGCACAGAATGTGCTTATGAAGCAGCCCGAAAACGAGGCGGAAAGACAGCTTGTGGAGGATTCCCTCATTAAGGCGCAATTCGGTGACAAGCTCCAAAAGCTGAAGGAAACCCACAAGGGCATTGACACCCTGCTTACCAAGGAATTTGACAAGGAGGGAGTAATCCTTTCGGGAGGAGAAACCCAGAAAATCGCCATTGCAAGAGTGTTTGCGAAAAATCCTGACATTGTTATACTGGACGAGCCAAGCAGCGCTCTCGACCCTGTTGCCGAGTTCAATATGTACGAAAATATGATGAAGCTTGCGGAGGACAAAACCGTTATTTTCATTTCCCACCGACTTTCCTCCGCCCGTGTGGCAGACAGGATTTATATGCTTGAAAACGGAGCGGTAATCGAGGAGGGTACTCACGATTCACTTATGGAGCTTGGTGGAAAATATGCGGCAATGTTTACTCTCCAGTCGCAGAATTATCAGGAGAATTAAGGAGAGGAGGAAACTATATGACCGAAAATAAAGAAAAAATCAGCATAGGGAGAACAATACAGAATGTAGGCTATGTGCTGGGGCTTATTGCACGAAAGGACAAGTGGATAGTAATCAGCTATATGCTTGCCTATACGGTGTTTATTCTGGGCAACGTGGCTTACGATACCATAATGATAAAGCGGGTAATCGACCAGCTTACGGACAGCACTCCGCTCAGCGAAATCCTTGTCACAATCGGGCTTATGTTCGGACTGCTTGCGGTTTCCATATTTGTAATGAACAAGGTGGAAAACGCCGTTATTACCAAGGCGGTAGGCATTACGGGAGAAATTCAGCGTGAATTCTACGCAAAAAGCGCCCGTATGGATTTAAGCAGCTACGACGACCCTAAGTTTTACGACAGCTTTGTCCTTGCGGCGCAGGAAAGCGACACAATGATCCCGGGCGCCGTTGAAAATTCCGCCCTGCTTATAGGCAACGCCGCAGGAATACTGCTTTCGGGGGGACTTATTTTCACAATCAATCCTATAATCGCAATTTTCCCCGTGGCAGGTTTTTTGATCAACATTGTTACACGCTTTGCAATTACAAAGCTGGAAAACGATTTTGACCTTGACAAAAAGAAGATAAACCGCAAATCCGACTATTCAAGACGTGTTTTCTATCAGCCCGAATACGCAAAGGAAATCAAGCTGACAGGCATTGCGAAGCCCCTTAAAATCCAGTTTGAGGAGTCAATCGAGGAGGAAAGACAAGCGGCAAGGAAATACGGCGTTAAAATTGCATGGCTTTCCCTTTGCAACTGGGTGTTTGTGTTTACATTTTTGTCTTATTTCTGCGTGCCTGCCGCCCTTGCTTATATGGCGATTGTAAAGAAAACCATAAGGCTTGGGGACGTTGCGTCAATGGAAAACGCGGCAAACGCAGTAAGAGAACTGCTTGACGGCATAAATTATATTCTTGTGGAATTACAGAGAGTAGGGCTTTTTGCGGAGCGTTTCCGCCGCTTTGAAGAGGCGGAGGAAAATATTGAAACCGCAGTGGGCATTGACGATGTGCCACGGCACGGCGTGCTTGAAATAAAGAATATGAGCTACAAGTACGATGGTGCGGAAAATTACGCCCTCAAAAACATCAATATGACCGTTAAGGCAGGAGAGCATATTGCCATTGTCGGCGAAAACGGCGCAGGAAAAACCACCCTTATCAAGCTGCTTATGCGGCTTTTCGACGTTACCGAGGGGGAAATCACTTTCGGCGGCAGGGACATAAGGGAATTTACCACTTCGGCATACCGAAACAGAATTTCCGCCGTTTTTCAGGATTATCAGATGTACGCCACTTCTCTTGCAAACAACGTGGCAATGGAGAAAAACTCGCCCTACACAGAGGAGGATATAACAAAAGCCCTTGGCAGAGCGGATTTTACCGCAAGGCTGGGGAAAATGAAAAAGGGGCTTGAAACGGAGATAATGCGTGAATTTGACGAGGAGGGAACGCTCCTTTCGGGAGGCGAGGCACAGAAGGTTGCGGTTGCACGAATGTTCTTAAAGAACGGCGCTCCCGCAATTTCCATACTGGACGAGCCAAGCAGCGCCCTTGACCCTGTTGCTGAATACACCCTCAACACAAATATGATGGCAAACGCAGGCGACAGCACCATAATTTTCATTTCCCACCGACTTTCGACCACCCGTGACGCCGACAGAATCTATATGTTCGCTCACGGGGAAATTGTGGAGCAGGGAACTCACGAGGAGCTTATGGCGCTTAACGGGGAATACAGGAATATGTTTGAAAAGCAGGCGCATTATTATAAAAACAATATTGAGGAAGCCGTTTAATTGCTTTTGGGTCTTGCAATGGGGAAAATTTTAGGGTATAATAATTATAATACTAATTCCTAATCTCCTTATAGGAGAGCCGCCTGAAAGGCGGCAAGTCAAAACCTATGGTTTTGACTGAATTAGTATTGAACGGCTTTCCTGCGGCTTCGCCGCACCCATCGCAAAGCGGTGGGTTCAACCTATAGACAAAGTCTATAGGTTGATTAGAAAATAGTATAAATAATCCACATTGCAGACGCTCAAAAGGAGAATGACATAAATGTTTTACTTTATCGACTATGAAAACATCGGCGCAAACGGCTTTAACGGCATTGATATTCTTGACGAAAATGACACGGTAATTCTTTTCTATTCGGAAAACAACTGCCGCCTGCCATTTTCGCTCCATAAGAAAATCGGGGAAAGCAAGGCAGGCTTTCAGTATTACGACATAAGGACAGGGGCGAGAAATGCGGCTGATTTTCAGCTTGTGACCTACCTCGGCTTTATTATCGCCACCAATCCCGACAGCGAATACGCTATTATAAGCAAGGACGACGGCTTTAACGCCGTAGTGCGTTTCTGGGCGGATAAGGGCGTTACCGTTTACAGAAGCACCAACCTTTTCAGACAGTCAATGCCGCCCAAAAAGACAGAGCCTGCCGAGGAAGTAATTCCCGAGCCGCAGGAGGAAGCGGACGTAATTGCGGAGGAAACTCCCGTAATTAAGGAGGAAACCGTTGCTGAAGGGGCAATTGAGGAAACCGCCGCAGCAGAGCAGACCGAGGAGGGAATTTCCGCAGAGCTGCCCATAGAGGAGCTTACCGAGGAAATCGCCGAGCACAAGGAGCAGCCCGAGGAACAAACAAAGCAGCCCTCACAGACCGTCGATATTGACATAACACAGCTTGTAGAGGAAATCGCAAAGCCTGCGGAGCAGCCTGCCGAGCAGCTTGCTCCAAGCAAGCGCCCCTATAAGAGAAGCACCGCCAAGAAGCCAAGAAGACAAAACGGCGCAAATACGGTAACGGAGCAGCTTAAGGACCTTATTCCGCAGTATCACTACGACATTCCCCAGATTAACGAAATTATCGGCAAGTACAAGACCAAGCAGGGCATAAACAACGCTCTTGTAAAGCTGTACGGCACGGATAAAACAGGGGTAATCTATAAGGCGATAAAGCCGCTGTTAAAGGATAAAAAGGGACGGGATTGACCCTTTGGTCACCTCTGAAAACCACCGGCTAACATCTTAGCACCTCATCTGCTTGCATATTTTCCGCCGTATTGCACAAATTTCGCTTGATGGGCGCCGGGAAAGGAGTTTTCTATGAAAAAATTCACACCCTACGAAAAGCTCAGCAAAAAGGAGCAGAAGCGGATAAATTCCGCAAAAAGAGGCAGCTGGGGCGAGATAAACCCCGTAAGTAGAAAAACCGAAAACAAAAAAGCATACAGCAGAAAAAATCTCAAGGAAACCCCTTGGGATTTTTCTTTTGCAAAATTTGCTTAACGGGTTGCAAACGGCGGCGGTATGTGGTAAAATAAACGCAAAGCGTTTATTTTATTTATTTCAATTGTCCTCGCAGATACGCAAATCAAAGATTTGCTCCCTGCGTATCGGACGATTTTACCATAGTCTTGCGACTATGGTAAAATAAACGCAAAGCGTTTATTTTATTTATCTCAATTGTCCTCGCAGATACGCAAATCAAAGATTTGCTCCCTGCGTATCGGACGA
>CAMDZU010000052.1 GCA_945910715.1 uncultured Clostridia bacterium | reverse complement strand
ATAATCAATAATTCTGATACATAAGGTAAGTATATCATCATTTACTGAATTTGTCAACAGAATTTTTTTGCTTTCAGCACATCTCTTTACAGCCTGCTAAAGAAAAAATAAGCGGTTATACTAAAAACCATTTAAAACTGTAAAAAATCTTCGCATAATTCTGCGTATATGGATTATGCGAAGATTTTTGTATTAAGTTTTATCAGTTATCCGTCGGGAAAAGTTATGGTGCGGCATTCCTTCATGCTACGTCGAAACCGGCGGACGAGGAGTTTCTCTTTGGAGCAAGAAGCTCCTTATTTTTTCAGCGCTTCAATGGACTCGTTGATTTTCGCCATTTTCTCCTCTGCCTTTGCAAGCTTTGCACGCTCGTTTTCGATCTGCTGTGCAGGAGCTTTTGACAGGAAGCCCTGATTATTCAGCTTGCCCGACAGGAAAGCAATGTCCTTTTCAACCGCTTTCTTTTCCTTTTCAAGGCGTGCAAGCTCCTTTTCGGTGTCAACCAGCTCGCCCATAGGCATAAAGGCTCTTGCGCTGGCGGTAACGACTGTTACCATATTTTCAGCGTTTTCAGCCTTTTCGGAAACGTGCAACTCTCCTGCGCCTGCAAGCTTTTCGAAGAATGGCGCACAGGACCTGAACAGCTCTGTTTCCGCTGTTTCAATGTACATTGTTACCTTCTTTGATGGGGGAACGTTAAGCTCGTTTCTCTGAACACGGATTGCCTTGATTGTGTCGATAATCTTTGCGAAATCCTTTTCCTCCTCGGCAAAGTTCAGCTTTTCATCATACTCGCACCACTTTGAAATCATAATGCTTTCGGGCTGACTGCCGTGGGGAATAGACTGCCATATTTCCTCTGTGATGAACGGCATAAACGGGTGCAGCAGCTTTAAGCAGCCCTGAAGTACGAATACAAGCACATTCTGCGCCGCTCTTGCGGTTTCGCCGCCCTGTGCGATACGGGGCTTTGTAAGCTCAATGTACCAGTCGCAGTAAATATCCCAGATAAAGTCGTAGATGTTCTGAATTGCTATACCAAGCTCGAAGCTGTCAAGATTGTCCGTTACGTCCTTTACAAGGTTGTTGAACAGGGTCAGCACCCACTTGTCCTCGATAGGCATATTTTCGGGAAGAACAGCGTCCTCCATATCCTCGGGCAGGTTCATCAGAACGTATCTTGAAGCATTCCACAGCTTGTTTGCGAAGTTTCTGCTTGCGGTTACCTTTGTATTTGTCCAGCGCATATCGTTTCCGGGAGCGTTGCCTGTCACAAGGGTAAGTCTGAGTGCGTCAGCGCCGTAATCACGGATAATCTCCAGCGGGTCAACGCCGTTGCCTAAGGATTTTGACATCTTCCGTCCCTGGTCGTCACGGACAAGACCGTGAATAAGAACGTGCTCGAAGGGCTTTACGCCTGTATGCTCCAGTCCCGAGAAAATCATTCTTGCAACCCAGAACGGGATAATATCATAGCCTGTTACAAGGGTATTTGTGGGGTAGAAATATTCAAGGTCGGCGGTTTTTTCGGGCCAGCCCAATGTTGAGAAAGGCCATAAGGCGGAGCTGAACCATGTATCGAGGGTATCCTCGTCCTGCTTCATAGGAGCGCCGCACTTGGGGCAGACGTCAACGGATTCTGCGCTGATAAGCTCGTGTCCGCAGTCGGGATTTGTGCAGTAATAAGCAGGGATTCTGTGACCCCACCAGAGCTGACGGGAAATGCACCAGTCACGGATATTTTCCATCCAGTAAAGGTAGCCGTTTTCAAAGCGCTTCGGAACATATTTCAGCTCGCCGCTTTTTACAACGTCGATTGCAGGCTGTGCAAGCTCCTTCATCTTAACGAACCACTGCTTTGAAACCATAGGCTCAACAACGGTATGGCAGCGCTGACAGGTGCCTACTCTGTGAGGCATTTCCTCAACCTTTACAAGCAGTCCCTGTGCTTCAAGGTCGGCAACCATTGCCTTTCTTGCCTCGTATCTGTCCATTCCTGCGTACTTTCCGCCGTATTCGTTGTTTATGGTTGCGTCTTCGTTCATTACGGTGAGAACAGGCAGATTGTGGCGCAGACCTACCTCATAGTCGTTGGGGTCGTGGGCAGGAGTGATTTTTACAACGCCCGTACCGAAATCCATTTCAACGTAATCATCTGCAATAACGGGAATTTCCCTGTCGGTAAGGGGCAGCTTAACTGTTTTGCCTACAATGTCCTTGTAGCGCTCGTCCTTTGGGTTTACCGCAACGGCAGTATCGCCAAGGAGGGTTTCGGGACGTGTTGTAGCAAGCTCAACATAGCCAGAGCCGTCGGAAAGGGGATATCTTAAATGCCAGAAATGACCCTGCTGATCCTCATATTCGCACTCAATGTCGGAAATAGAGGTCTTGCAGTTGGGACACCAGTTGATTATTCTCTTGCCGTGATAAATATATCCCTTGTTGTAAAGGTCGATAAATACCTTCTGTACCGCTTCGGAGCAGCCCTCGTCAAGGGTAAATCTCTCCCTGTCCCAATCGCAGGAGGAGCCAAGCTTTTTCAGCTGATTAACGATTTTGCCGCCGTAAAGACGCTTCCACTCCCACGCTCTTTCAAGGAAGCCGTCACGTCCCACGTCGTCCTTTGTAAGACCCTCCTCCTTCATTGCCGCAACGATTTTCGCCTCGGTTGCAATGGAGGCGTGGTCTGTGCCGGGGAGCCACAATGCGGAATAGCCCTGCATTCTCTTCCAGCGGATAAGAATATCCTGCAGTGTTTCGTCAAGGGCGTGACCCATGTGGAGCTGACCTGTAATATTCGGGGGCGGAATTACGATTGTATATGGTTTCTTGTTGGGATCAATTTCTGCGTGGAAGTATTTCTTTTCCTCCCACTCACGGTAAATTCTGTCCTCGAAGTCCTTCGGGGAGTATGTTTTTGCCAATTCTTTCATCAGTGAAAGTCCTTTCTTATGTTGATGTATTTTTTGTGATTATTCTGAAAACATACCAAGAGTGGAATTGCTGAGCAATTCCACAGAGCGTCATTTGCATAGGGAATTTCGGCTTCTGCAGAAGCCGACTTAGGGCTTTGCCCTAAGAACCCACCACCTTTTGAAAAAGGTGGACGAAAACTTTTTATTCCTTGGCAAGGGCGGTAAGTTTTTGGGTTTTGGCAAGGGCAATAAGTTTTTGGGATTATACTTTCAGCCTTTCATAAAGCTCCTCGTCGGGATTTACAAGTATTGTCCTGTTATTGGTGAAAATCACCATTCCCGGTTTTGCTCCGTTTGGCTTCTTCACGAATTTACATCTTGTATAATCCACAGGCACCTTTGTGCTTTCTCTCGCCTTTGAGCAATACGCCGCAAGGGTAGCCGCCTGCACGATTGTGTTGTCGGGAACGTCCTTTCCGTCGCACAATATTATCGTGTGCGAGCCGGGAATATTCTGGGTGTGCAGCCACATATCCCCTGCCTTTGCGGTTTTGAGAGTAAGCTTGTCGTTCTGTATATTGTTCCTGCCAACCAGTATTTCAAAGCCGTCGTCCGAGCGGAATTTAAGGGGCGGCAAAGCCTTCTGGGGCTTCTGCCCCTGACCCTTGCTCCTTCGGATATAGCCCGTTTCCATAAGCTCCGCACGGATTTCGTTCAGCTCGCTTTCCCCTGTGGTACGGCTTGCCTCGTCGAAAACGCTGTCGATATAGATAAGCTCCTGCTCCCCCTGCTTTATCAGCGAGGTAAGCATTTTTTCGGCGGTATCCAGTTTTTTATACTCAGTGTAATATTTCTGTGCGTTCTGTGCAGGAGTAAGCCTCACGTCAAGCTTTATTACCTGCTGTTCTCCCGTATAGAAATTATCCGCCACAAGCTGATTCATTCCCTTTTCCATACGGTAAATGTTAGCGTTTATAAGGTCGCCGCAGACTCGGAAAACCTCTCTTTCCCTGCAGTTCTCCAGCTCCTGCTTTTGCAGTTCAAGCTTTCTTGCGGTACGCTCGTAGGCGTTGACAATAAGCTTCATCAGATCCCCCGAGCGCTGCTTAAGCCGCTCCGCATTTGCTTTTCCGCTGAAAAACTTATCCAGCAGCATATTTGCGGTAGGGTATTCCGAAACAACCGCCTCGTTGCCGTACTGCTCTATATTCATAAAGCAGAAATCCTTCGGCTTGCCCTGCAGGTCGCTTACAACGGTAAATCTGCCCTCGCCGCTCATTGCGCTTCCGGCTTTTTTAAGGAAAAACAGCAGACGGCTGCGCTGCTCGGCGGTTAAATCCGCAATAGTCACGTCAACGTCCCTTGCGGTGTAAAAGGCACATTCCCTTGCGAAAATGGGGGAAATTCCCTCAAAGATTTTCAGCATTGCCTTTGCAAGCTTCTGGGTCAGATTCAAGTCCAGTGCGGACAAAATCTGTTCCTCGGTGCAGTTAAGGAGATTGAGCCTTTCTTCTCTTGGGGGCAATTCATAAAGTATGCCGGGGAGAATACGTCTTACCGAGGAAATATCGTCGGTTACTCGCTTTACTGCGTCAACAACACGCCACTCACTGTCCTTTCGGGTAAGCAGTATTATGTTGCTGCATTTGCCCATAATCTCAACAGCAACGCGGTTTGTTACAAGGTCGCCTATTTCGTTGGTACACTCAAAATCAAAGTTAAGTATTCGTTCAAGACCGTCCTGACTAATATCAAGAAGTCTTCCGCCCCCAAGATGCTTTCTCATCAGCATACAGAACATAGGAGGGGCTTTTGGGTTTTCAAGGGTCTGAGAGGTAAGGCAGGCACGGGCGGAGGAGGTGTTTGCGCTGAGCAGTATTTTTTCAGCGCCGCCGAAGGTGCGTATGGTGATAATTATTTCCTCCCGTGAGGGCTGATAGATTTTGTCCACTCTGCCGCCCACAAGCTTTTTTGCCAGCATTTCCTCTCGGACAATATGGAGATAAGCTCCGTCTAATGACATTTTTAACCTGTTCTTTCTATATAAGCTGTGTCAGACATATCTGCATATATCCCGATTGCTTTCGGGCACAAATACGTCCACCAGCGGAAATTTCTGTTCAATAAGTCCTGCAAGGTGATTGCAGAGAATATTTTCCGTATGGAAATGACCTGCGTCAATAACGGAAAGTCCTGCGTTCTGTGCGTCCACAAAGCTTGACCACTTCATATCCCCTGCGATAAGAGCGTCGCAGCCCTTTGCAAGAGCGATTCCGATAACGGAATTGCCCGAGCCTGAGCATATTGCCACTCGCTTGACTGTTTTGCCCGAATCGCTGTATCTGACCGTTGTGCAGTCGAAAGCGGTTTTGCACATTTCAGCAAGACACATTGCCGAGGTTTCAAAGGGAAGCTCCGCAATTCTGCCGTAGCCCGTACCATCTGCGTTTATAGGTTCAAGCACCTCGCCGCCCTTTATGTCAAGAAGCTCCAGCATAAGGTCGGTAATATTGCCAGTTTCCGCCATATCAAGGTTGGTGTGGGCGCAGATTGCGCTTATTCCGCTTGAAATAAGGCTGTAAACAGGGTTGCCCACAAGTACGCTTTTAAGGGGAGTGAAAATAACGGGGTGGTGGGAAACAATAAGGTTTGCTCCAAGCTTTGCCGCCTCGTCAATAACCCCATTGGTAATGTCAAGGCAGACAGCAATTTTATACACGTCCGCCTCGGGGTTTCCCACAAGCAGTCCGGAATTGTCAAAGCTGTCCTGTGAAGAAAAAGGGGCGAGAGTGTTTATAAATTCATAAACATCCTTTACTGTCATACTTAACATTCCTTTCGTTCAATAATTCAGTTTCCGTCTTACCCTGTCCGCAAGCACACGGCATGAGGGGTTTCCGTTGCCCATTTTGTCAAGCAGGGCAAGCTGCTTTTCTATATAAGCCCTGTCGGTATTTTTGCCGAAAAAGGCGGTTTCGTCGTCAATTTCTGCGGTTTCGCCCGTATATCTGCCGTAAATTACGGTGTAGCATTTTCCGTGAACGCCCGCAGTACGCTCGGAAATAATCTCAAAGCCGTTTCTGTACATTGAGCGCCTTAGCTCCTCTGCCTTGGTCATTGGCTGGAGAATACAGCGGAAATCCTCCGACAGAAAGGTACATTCCGACAAAATCCTGCCGATAAGCTCGCCGCCCATTCCTGCAATAATCACGTCCTCCGCAAAGGGTATGTTTCTCAGCCCGTCCGACTTCACAAGGGTTATGCCCTCGCAGCCGTACTGCTCCATTGTTTCCCTTGCGGAAAGGAGCGGCCCGTCGTTTATGTCGCAGGCAATAACGCTTTTTGCTCCCCTCTGTACAAGCCAGCAGGGGAGCAGAGCGTGGTCTGTTCCTACGTCGCAGATTATTTTGTCAAGCCGCACAAGCTCTCCGCAGGCAAGAAGCCTTTCGTCAAGCCGTACTCTCATCCGTTAAGCGCCTTGTTGAGCTTTTCAACCAGCTCATCGGCGTTTGTGCCGTGAACTGCGCAAGCCTCGGCAATGCTTTCGCCTCTTGCGGAGGGGCAGCCTAAGCAGTGCATTCCGATTTCAAAGAAGAAAGGCGCAGCAGCCTCGCCGTTGAAGTCAAGAATATCTCCGATGATTGTATCCTTTGTAACTACCATGATTTTAAACTCCTTTCGATGATATACGCTATTATTATACACCATTATAAAACAAAATACAAGAGTTTTTTATTGCACAGTCGGCAAGAGAGCTTTCCGTATATCTGCAAAAAAAATTCCGCAGCCGTTATACGGCTGCGGAAGAAAGAAAATATGATGTATCCTGAATAAGCTTATTGCCCGTCCCGACCCGTTTTTTGCGGTGGGATTATCTTATTTTAATTCTCACAACGTCGGGGAGAATTTCATAAACGCTGTACTCAACGGAGTTGACAGGCTCTGTGAAATAGATGTCCGCCGCCTCGGAGGAGATGCTTACAACGCCCGCCGCCGTTAAGGTGTAGTAGCCGTTGTCGTCGCTGAATACGGTGCTGTTTACCTTGCTGAACTGGATTGAGCCGGTGGTTTCCGCCTTTGCAAAGGCTTCTGTTTCCGCCGAGAAAATAAAGCTTTCGCTGTCGAAAATCAGTGCCGCCGTGTTGAAGGAATCGCTTCTTGCAAACTTTGCGCTGCCCTCGTGGCTCCAGATTTCCTCATCGCTGTCGGTTTCGGTATCAATGGAATGAACGTAGGTTACGCCCGACTTTGCATAAGCGTAATACAGCACGCTGTCCATATACGCAAGAGGAGTTACGGGGTGCTCCGATTCAACGGAAAGCTCAACGCAGAGTCCGTCGTCGCTTATCATACCGGTATAAACATAGGATTTTGAAAGAGAGTAGGTCTTGATGGTAATTTCTCCGCTTTCCTCGTCGTAGAACAGTCCGCCAAGCTCAGCGTCGGCGGTTATGCCCGAAATGTCAAGCTCTGCAAGAGTTTCCGCCTTGCCGTCTGCCATAAAGAGCTTGTCGCGGTTCTTTTCGCTGTCGCAGCCGCTTATGAACAGCAGCGAGTTGCTGTCATCGGACCAGATGATTTTCGGATTATCGGTAAGTATCTTTGCCACGGAAACGATTTTCTTGCCCTCGGCAACCTCCTCAATGCGGTTAAGCTCAACGGAGGTGTTGGTTATTACGGCAAAGCAGTTTTCGCTTACGAAGATTACGTCGTTGATTTCCGCTGCACTGTATTCAAGGGTGGTAACGGTGGGCACGGTCATTGTCGTGTCGTTTTCGCCTATATTTGCGGAATCGCCGATTGTGATATTTTCGGCAGGGGGAGGAGTTGTTTCCTCGGGGGTGGTAGTCTGTGGTGGAGCTT
>CAMDZU010000051.1 GCA_945910715.1 uncultured Clostridia bacterium | reverse complement strand
ATTGAAAACTTATGATCAGGAAGTCTTGAATACTCATCTATATCGGCATTCAATTGCATTTCAAGCACCAATGCAAAAACCTCATCTTCACTCATTGCTGTTCTCCTTTTCAGGGGTTCTTAAAATAGATTTTGCTCGTGAAATAGAAGAACGAATTGTTGAAATGTTTTTATCAAGCAACTGTGAAATTTCAGCATAGGTCATTTGCTTGACAAAATATAGCGTTGCAATATTTCTCAGTGCAGGAGTAAGATTGCCAATATTCTTAATTGCGGTTTCATAATCTGCTTTTTGCTCAGCAATTTCTTCAACGTCTATCGTATCAGGCATTTCCTCGTCAAGAACAGTTTTTCTTTTTTGCGCCGCAAGCATATCAAGTGAAATACCTCTCACAGTTATAACTAAATAAGATAGATTTTCATTACTTGAGTATTCAGAAAATTTTGAAATGTTTTTTACTACACGCAAAAATGCTTCATGAACGGCATCCTCTGCGTCATTAGAATTATGCAGAATTGAGAAGGCTGTTTTATACATAATCTGCCGATAATTATTGTAAAGATATTCCACAAGGCTTTTTTCCTCGGGAGTTTCCACCATCTGAAGATAAAACGATAACATTTGTACTTCTCCTTGCAATTTATAGCTTTACTATATTTAACAGATAATAACATTTTAATTGTAAAATTATTGTTTCGCTCTTTTATTTACATTTTTAACCATACTAAAACAAAACTGACTTCAATATAAGCGAAGTCAGTTTCTTAAAAAAGTTAAAAGAGTTAAAATTTCGGTCGTAAAAAAGTCGTAAATTCGTAAAATTTCTTATTACTCGCTTCCAAAAATGGCTTTGTTATGCCGTTTTTTTACTTCTCGGGCTTCATTGTGGGGAACAGCAGCACATCTCTGATGGAATCGCTGTCGGTCAGCAGCATTACAAATCTGTCAAGACCCATTCCAAGTCCGCCCGTTGGAGGCAGACCGTACTCAAGGGCTGTAATGAAGTCCTCGTCAACCTCTGCGTTGAAGCCTGCCGCTCTCTTTGCGGCAACCTGCTTTGTGAAGCGCTCACGCTGGTCGATCGGGTCGTTAAGCTCGGAGAAAGCGTTGCCGAATTCGGTAGCGTTGATGAAATACTCAAAACGCTCTGTGAATGCAGGCTCGGAGGGCTTTCTTTTTGCAAGAGGCGAGTTTTCAACAGGATAATCGTAGATGATTGTTGGCTGAATAAGCTTTTCCTCTACAAATTCCTCGAAAAGTGCAATAAGTACATCGCCCTTTGTTGCCGTTGAGTCAACCTCAACGTGCTTTTCCTTTGCAACGGCTCTTGCAGCCTCGTCGTCAGCCCACTCTCTGTAATCAGCGTCGGCATACTTCTTGACAGCGTCAATCATAGTCATTCTTGCCCACGGCTTGCCGATTTCAATCATATTTCCCCTGTAGGGAACAGTATCGGTTCCGCAGACGTTCATTGCAACGGTTCTGTACATATTCTCGATAAGGTCCATCATTCCGTAGTAATCGGTATAAGCCTGATACATTTCAATTGATGTAAATTCGGGGTTGTGAGTTGCGTCCATACCCTCGTTTCTGAAGATACGGCCAACCTCGTAAACTCTGTCAAAGCCGCCTACGATAAGGCGCTTTAAGTAAAGCTCCGTTTCAATGCGGAGGTACATATCAATGTCAAGAGCATTGTGGTGGGTTACAAAGGGTCTTGCCGCCGCACCGATTTCCAGAGTGTGCAGTACGGGAGTGTCAACCTCGATATAGCCTAAATTGTCAAGATAGTTTCTGATTTCACGGAGTATTCTTGAACGTGTAACAAAGGTATCCTTTACCTCCGGGTTAGCGATAAGGTCAAGGTAGCGCTTTCTGTAGCGCTCCTCCTTATCCTTTAAGCCGTGCCACTTTTCGGGAAGGGGAAGCAGGGATTTTGAAAGGAGAGTGATTTCCTTGCAGTGAACGGAAATTTCCCCTCTTTTTGTTCTGAAAACAAAGCCTGTTACGCCTACTATATCGCCTAAATCCCACTTCTTGAATTCCTTGAAGGTTTCCTCGCCGATGTCGTCAATTCTTACATAAACCTGCATTCTGTCGCTGCCGTCACGGATGTCGATAAAGTTTGCCTTGCCCATATCTCTCCAGCTTGTGATACGGCCCGCAATGGAAACTGTCTGATTTTCAAGGGCTTCAAAGTCCTCACGGATAGCCTTTGCAAGGTGAGTTACGGGGAACTTGGTGATTTCGTAGGGGTTCTTGCCGTTTGCCTTTAATTCGGCAAGCTTGTCAAGACGAATCTGATGCTGTTCACTTATATTCTGCTGAACTTCCTCTTCGGTTAATTCTACGTTGTTTTCTTCAATATTGCTCATTACGTCAATGCCTTTCTGTATCTTACTTGGAAATGTCGATAATCTCAAACTGGAGAACGCCTGACGGTGCTTCAACGTCAACTATATCGCCCTTTGAATGACCGATAACAGCCTTGCCAACAGGGGATTCGTCGGAGATTTTGCCTGCCTTCATATCAACTTCTTTTGAGCCTACAATGTGAAGAACAAGGATTTCGTTTGCTTCAATATCCTTAACTGTAATTTTGTTGCCTATCTGAATTGTTTCGGTTGAAAGATTGTCGGAATCAAGCACCTGAACGTTCATAAGGGTTGCTTCGATTTCGGCAATTCTTGCTTCAATGATACCCTGCTCATTCTTAGCTTCGTCATACTCGGAGTTTTCCGATAAGTCGCCGAAAGAAAGGGCTACCTTGATTTTTTCTGCAATTTCACGTCTTTTGACGGTTTTGAGCTCTTCAAGCTCGTCCTCTAACTTTGCAAGACCTTCCTTAGTTAAAACTGTCTGTTTTGCTGCCATAATTGTCCTCCATATATGTGTTTTTATTATTTTTATTCATCAGCAGAAGTCTGCTTTAATGTCAGTATTACCTCAAAGGCTTTCTTGATCTGCGGGTCGTTGGTTGCGGAAAGGTCGCTTACTTCCGTATCCATAGCCACGCCATCCATATCCACAGCGTATTCGGGCTTTACTCCTGTTTCCTCGTAGGACTCAGAACCTGTTGGCTTTATTTCAGCAACGGTTATTTCAACCGCTGAGCCGTCCTTGAAGCTCTTCACTTCGGAAAGTCTGCATCTTCCCTTTGTACCTGCGCCCACAATTACTGCGCCCTTGTAATCCCTCAGGGAAACCGCAATCAGCTCCGCAGGACCAAGGGTATTTTCGTTTACAAGCACAATGATAGGCTTATTCACCGACTGCTCGCTGGTAGTTGAAACAAGCACCTTTTCCGTACCGTCCTTGTAAATTGCCTTTGCGGCAACCGACTCAGACATAAGCCTGTTAAGTATTCCCTCAACTGCGCCGAAATATGTACCCGAGTTATCTCTCAGGTCAATAACAAAGCCGTTTACCTCCTGCGCCAGCAGCTCGTCAACCTTTGTTGAAAATCTGTCGGCGGTAAGGCTGTTAAAGGTGGAAATTCTGATGTATCCGTAGCTGTCCACAAGCCTTCCTGCAACGGTCGAAATTTTAAAGGAGCGGCGGACAAGCACATTTGTTATTTCCTGCCCTCCACGCTGTATTGTAAGGGTAAGCCTTGTGCCCTCGTCCCCTGTAAGCTGCTTTATAGCTGCGTCTGCACCCATTTCAAGAACACTGGTTTTGTTTACGGAGGTGATAATGTCACCTGCAATGATTCCCTGCTCGTAGGCAGGTGAGCCTGCATAAACGCTTTCCGCACGGACGTAGCCGCTTTCATCACGGACAGCCACAATGCCTGTGCCGATAAGCGTACCGCTTTCAATCTGCTGCTTCTGATAGTATTCGGAAGGGCTGTAATATCTTGCGTAATCATCGTCAATACCGTCGATATAGCCGTTCATAATGCTGTTTACCAGCTCGTCCTCGTCAACGTCGGCAAGGGCGTTGCTTCTTACAAAGGAGTCTATTTCCTCCATTTTTGTATAAATTTCCTCACGCTGCTGTACGCCTGCAATTTTGCGGTTGTACATATTCAGGGAGGTTGTCATTGTCACAACAAAGGTTATCGCACAGGCAATTGCAATCAAGCTTATTGTAACGCCCAATGATAGCTTTTTGTTCATAAATTGTCCATCCTTTTGTCTTAGCCCGGAAGCGAAACATAGTTAAACGGATTCTGCGGAACGCCGTTTATGCGAACCTCAAAGTGAAGATGAGGCCCTGTTGACCAGCCTGTCGAGCCTACCGCAGCAATAATTTCACCCTGATTAACCTTCTGTCCTACGGACACATAAACCTCGCTGCAGTGTCCGTACAGTGTTGAATAGCCGTCGCCGTGGTCGATAACAACGTATTTTCCGTAGCTGTAGCCGGGAACATAACTCTGCTTTGCAACGATAACCTCGCCGCCCTTTGAAGCGTAGATGTTAGCGCCGTTTATGCCCGAGTTACCCACGTCTATGCCCGAATGGTTGCCGTTTCTCCAGGAATCGTAGCCGAAATAGGTGGTAATCAGATGATACTTGCTGCTTAATGGCCATAACCATTCGCCGTTATCGTAAATAACGTCGCCGCTTGCCGCAGCCTGAGCCGCCCTGATAAGCTCCTGAATCTGCTCCTCGTAATCAGCAACCTCGCTTGCGTTAAGCTTTTTCTGATATTCAAGGTTATCCTGCTTTGCCTCAAAGTCGGCAATCTGGGTTGAATAAGTATTGTAATCGCTGTTGTACTGTGCCTGCAGGGTCTTGCTTTCAGCGCACTTTGTTTCAAGGTCCGCCTTCTCCGCTTCAAGCTCCGCCTTTTCTTCCTCAAGCTTTTTCTGCTCCGCCTGAAGCTGAACAATATTGTCGGCAAGCTGCCTGTTCTTTTCCTCTAAATCGTCTATTGAAGCAAGCAGCTCGTTCATAAACCTTTCGTTCTGCTCGCCGATATTCTTCATAAGCTCGGTTCTGATAAGCAGGTCGTTGAAGTCCTGAGAGCCCATAAGAACAGAGAACACGTCCTCGTTTGAGGTTATGTACATTACACGGATAATCTGACCGAACTTGTAGATATTTTCCTTGTTCTGCTGTTCAAGGTCGGCAATCTGCTGCTTCTTGTCCTCGATTTCCGCCTCTTTGAGCTTTATGCTGTCGTCAAGATCCTCAATAGCTTTCTGCTTGTCGCTTATATCCTGCTCTTTGTAATAAATCTGATTGTTGAGATAATCAATTTCTTCCTTTTGATTGACCAGCTTTTGATAAGCTAAATTCTGAAGCTCCTGACTATCGGCAATGTCGGCGTCAATCTGAGAAATCTGATTGTCAAGATCCTCGTTCTGCTTTTTCAGCTCGTTTATTTTTTCCTCAAGCTCGGACGTTGTTACGGAATGAACAACGTTGTTTTCTGTGGGCTGTATTATTATACCACAGCAAATGGCAAAAATTACAGCAAAAGATGTCGCTTTCAGAAATTTCTTGATTTTTTTGCGTTTCATTACATACCTCCATTCCGGATTCTGCCGCAATTAAACGTCATACCTTAAGATGTTTGCCCATACTGAATACTGTGCCCAATGCGCCAAGCAATGCGCCTGCAAGGCAGTTAAGTCCCAGAACTATCCAAGTGACGCTTTCAAAAGGAATAAGATTTGCCAGTCCCAGTACCTGCCACAATGTAATATCCTCCGAGAAGAAGGAAACCACAGCTTCGTAAGCAAGCTTTGTAAGTCCCCACGAGGCAGCGCCTGCAAGGACGCCTATAAACATACCCTCGATAAAGAAGGGTATTTTAATAAATGAGTTGGTTGCGCCAACGTATTTCATAATGCTTATTTCCTTGCGGCGGGAGAAAACGCTTGTTCTTGTTGCGTTGTACACAATGACAACGCAGACCACAATAAGCGCAATAAGCACAGCACCGCCTATAAGACCGAGGGTGGTTCTCATGCTTACAAGGAACGTAGCGTAATCGTAAGGCGCAGTAACGCTTTCAATGCCCTCAATTGACCTGAACTGTTCGGCGGTTGTGTTTATTCTTGTAAGGTCGGCGATTGTTACTTTAAAGGTATGGGGCATGGGGTTTTCGTCAAGGTATTCAAAAAGCTTGGAATACTCGCTTGAATACCGGCTCATTTCCTCCTGCTTGTCAGCCCACGCCTCGTCTGCGGAATAGAAAACAACGTTTGAAACGTTGTCGTTTGACCTGATTACGTCTTCAATATGATTGAGGGTGGTCTGGTCGGTTTTGTAATCAACATAGACAAGCACCTCGTTTTTTTCCTCGGCGCTGCCGATAACAATGTTTATATCCATTGCAATAAGTACGGAAAGCCCGATAAGCAGCAGGCTTACCATCATAATGCAGAAGCTTGCAAAGGACATCATTCTGTTGTGCCATACGGAAACAACACCCTGCTTTACAAGGTAAGAAAAATTACTCCCCTTCATCGCTGCCTCCTATATAGGTATCGTTCACAACCGAGCCGTTCTTCAGCTTGATAATTCTGCCGCCGAAGTATTTTACAAGGTCGTGCTCGTGAGTTACCATTATTACCGTTGTGCCGCAGCGATTGATGTCCTTGAGCAGCTCCACTATTTCGTAGGAAAGCTCAGGGTCGATATTTCCCGTAGGCTCGTCCGCAATTATAAGTCCCGGGTCGGAGGCAAAGGCTCTCGCAATAGCAACACGCTGCTGCTCGCCGCCCGAAAGCTGTCCGGGGTAGAATTTCGCTTTGTCGCTTAATTTAACAAGATTGAGCACATAAGGCACTCTCTGGCGTATGTACTTGTTTGAGCGGTCGGTGACGCGCAGGACAAAGGCCACATTCTCATAAACCGTAAGGTTTGGAATAAGGCGGAAATCCTGGAAAATCATACCGATAGAGCGGCGGAAATAGGGGATTTTTCTGCCTTTGAGCTTTGAAAGGTTATAGCCGTTTACAAAAACTCTGCCGCTTGTGGGCACAATTTCACGCATAAGCAGCTTTAACAGCGTGCTTTTTCCTGCGCCGCTGTTGCCCACAATAAACACGAATTCGCCGTCGTTAATGCGCAGGTTTACCTCGTTTAAGGCGTCAACTCCGTTTCTGCCGCCGTCCTTGTAATGAACGTCAACATTCTTCAATTCAACCATTAAAAATAATCATTCCTTTTTGATACAGCTGCACTGACTGCTTTTTTCAGTGCCGTTTTCCTGTTCCGATAACACCACAAAACCCTTGGCGTCAGAAAAACGTCAGGGTTCTGCTATCCTTTATTGCGGCTTCAATCAGAACTTAACGGGGTCTGCGGACAGATACTTCTTGACCATGAGTGCAATTTTGAAGATAATGGCATGGTCGAACTCACGAAGATCAAGTCCTGTAAGCTTCTTGATTTTGTCAAGTCTGTAAACCAGCGTATTTCTGTGTACGAACAGCTTTCTCGAGGTTTCCGATACGTTAAGGTTGTTTTCAAAGAAACGCTGGATTGTGAACAGTGTTTCGTGGTCCAGGGATTCGATTGAGCCCTTCTTGAAAACCTCCTTAAGGAAGGTTTCGCAGAGAGTTGTAGGCAGATGATAAATAAGTCTTGCAATACCTAAGTTATCATAGCTTACAATAGTCTTGTCCGTGTCGAATACCTTACCGACCTCAAGAGCCATCTGGGCTTCCTTGAAGGAGCGTGCAAGGTCCTTTACGCCCACAACGGGAGTGCCGATACCAACGTTAACCCTTGTGAAGAACTCGCTTGAAAGTGTGTCGGAAATTGACTTTGCAAGCTTTTCAAGGTCCTTTACGTCGGTATTGTTCTTGATTTCCTTTACAAGTACAATGTCGGATTCGGTGATAT
>CAMDZU010000050.1 GCA_945910715.1 uncultured Clostridia bacterium | reverse complement strand
AAAATCTTGATATGAAAAACGGCGCACATAACGGGGACAATTACATTGCCTATACGTTCTACCTTATAAATTCGGGGGACGATACGGTGGCTTACAAGGGCGAAATGGTTATCGAAAGCGTTACTTTAGGCGTTGACGAGGCGATAAGGATTGCGGTGTACAAAAACGGCGAAAAAACGGTTTACGGCAAGACAAAATCCAACGGCAAGGGCATTGAAAGCGACTGCGACAAGGAGTTCGAGGCTGCAACGGTGGTAATGACCACAGGCGAGGATAAGTTCGCTCCGGGAGAAAAGGACAAATACACGGTTGTAGTGTGGCTTGAGGGTAACGATCCCGACTGTCTTGACAATATTATCGGCGGAACGCTTAAGCTGAGTATGAATTTCAAAATAGTTGAAAATACATAAAGGAGAACAGAATGAAAAGGGTACTGAAGAAAATAGTTTCCGTCCTTTCGTGGATAATACTTATATTTGCGCTTGCTGCAACCATACTTGCCTTTTCCGCCGACAGAAGCGGAGGAGTACCCAACATATTTGGCATTATCCCTCTTACGGTTGAGTCGGACTCAATGACGCCCACCTTTTCCGCAAACGACCTGATTATAGATACAGAAATAACCGACGTGAACACCCTTTGCGAAAACGATGTAATCACCTTCTGGACTTTGATAAACGGACAAAAGGTAATGAACACTCACCGCATAACCGAGGTGCACAGAATCAACGGCAATGTCAGCTTTACCACCAAGGGCGACAACAACAGCGTTAAGGACAGCATTAACGTTTATCCCTCTGACATTGTGGGAAAATGGAACGGCTTTGTTATCCCCGGCTTCGGCGCAGTAATAAACTTTCTCCGCACTCAGCTGGGCTTCTGTATCTGCGTAATCGTGCCGCTGGCGCTGTTTTTCCTGTTCGAGCTTTACAAGTTCATCATGGCGGTAGTCGAGGTAAAGCGCCCTGCCGCCCAACAGCTTGACGAGGAGGAAATCAAGCGCAGAGCCATTGAGGAATACCTTGCGGAGCAGCAGAAAAAGGCTGAAAATGCAGAGGAAAATAAAGCCGCAGAAGCAAGGGGCAATGACAATTCCCCGGAGGAAAATACCGCCGAAGAAACAGACGGAAAAGAGAATACCGCAGAAGAAAAAAATCCTGCCGAAGCAAGCGGCAATGACGATACCGCCCATACAGACGGCGAAAATAACAGCGAGGAAAAAGCGCTGACCGATTAACGGGAGAAACAATATGAACAGCTTTCTTGAATGGTTTTTTGTTTTCGTGTCCCAGATACTGAAAGGCTTTGCAACCATATTTACAGGGCTTTTCGAGGGCGTGAAGCAGATTTTCAACTTTGAAGAATATGTAAGGATCTTTAAGGAGCACTCCGAGGATTTCGGCGTGGGCGGCTGGATTCTTGCTGTTCTTTCCATAGTTATTATTGCGGCAATATTTGTTCTTGCGGCTGTTCTTATTGTTATGGCTATAAGAAAGTACATAAGATTCAGACATTCCATTGTAAGCGACGAGGACGTAATCGAGGAGCTTGGTACTCTCCAAAGACAGGTAATCAGGCTTACAAGGGAAAAGGACGAAATAATGGCAATGAAGGTGGCGCAGATCGGCGTGCCGCAGGGCGCTGCCGCCGCTGCATTTGCAGGCGGAATGTCAATGGGTTCTATGGGTGCAATGGGCGGTATGGAGGGCGAAGCTCCCGCTCCCGAGGGCGATATGACCCCCTCGGCAGACGGCGTTGTTCATACAAACGACATCAGATTTTCAAAGCTTATCGAGGTGGACAATTTCTACAAGACATACATTCCACCCGAGTACGACAACAGCATTACTCTTGCGGGAATCTGCGAAACCTATCGGAATTTTGCCTGCTCCCGTATGCACCTGTATTACGATATAAAGACAATTCGTCTGTTCATTGCAGGCATGGCCTCCACAAAGCTTATTATACTTCAAGGTATTTCAGGTACAGGTAAAACCTCGCTGCCTTACTCCTTCGGTAAGTTTTTGCAGAAGGACACAACCATTGCCTCCGTACAGCCCTCGTGGCGTGACCGTACCGAGCTTTTCGGCTATTTCAACGAATTTACCAAGAACTTCAATGAAACGGAAGTACTGAAACGAATATATTCATCATCATATAACGACGACATCAACTTTATCCTCCTCGACGAAATGAACATTGCAAGAGTTGAGTATTACTTTGCGGAAATGCTGTCAATCCTTGAAATGCCAAATGCGGACGAATGGAAGCTTGACCTTGTTCCGAACGTCTGGAGCACCGACCCCGAAAACCTTGACAAGGGCATGCTCCGTATTCCCCAGAATATCTGGTATATCGGTACAGCCAACAACGACGACTCCACCTTTGCAATTTCGGATAAGGTTTACGACCGTGCGCAGCCTATTAACCTTGACGCAAAGGGTATTCCTTTCGACGCTCCCGACACGCCGCCTATGAACCTGAGCTTCAGCCACGTAAACGAGCTGTTCAACGAGGCGTTCCGCCAGTACCCCATAAGTCAGGATACGCTGAAAAAGATTCAGCAGCTTGACCTGTGGGTAATCGAAAAGCTGAGAGTTGCTTTCGGTAACCGTATCTTAAAGCAGATGAACCTGTTTGTTCCTGTTTATGTTGCCTGCGGCGGCGAGGAGCTGGACGGCGTTGACTATGTTCTTGCAACAAAGATATTCAGAAAATTCGAGGCTCTTAACCTTGCAATGCTGAGAGATGAGCTTAAGGAGCTTTGCGCATATCTGCAGAAGCTTTTCGGCAAAAACTCAATGAAGGAATCCATTGAATATCTGGAAAGATTACAGAAGCTTTTCTGATAACTATATTCATTTTACGGGAAAGGCGGTGAGAAATTGAGCGAAACCTTTAATGAATGGACAGGGGACTTTGAAGCGCTGATTGACTTGATCGGCGACGACGAGCTTTACGAAAACGTGCGCTCAATGCTTTCTCACAGCCGCAGTACCATTGCCCTTAACCGGAAGGTTATGGAAAAAACCATTGAGGTAAGCTGGGTGGAGGCCATTGAAAAGGGACTTGGCTATGTTGACAACGTGCTGAGAAATCCACGAAAGACCATTGTAAACGTGGAGGAGGTAGTGCCTGTTGCGCTGTCAAAAAAGATTACCGTTGATTCCATAAAGCACCTTGCGCAGCACACCGACCTTATACAGAGCGTTGACCCCGTAACGGGAAAAATCACCCCCTCCAAGGTACTCAACGTGCATAAGGAGGAAAGCCTGCTTACCTATGAAAACAAGTTCGTAAACACGCTTATAGACAGGCTTTACATATTTGTCACCAAAAGATACGAAAAGCTTAAGGCGGCCTCCGCAAACGAGGAGGTCTATGCCCTTGAATACAACACCTCCATGGGCTCGGACAGCGGCAGCAGAGTAAAAATGAGCCTTAAGATCGAAACGGTGGATTCCCTTGAAAAAACCGACGAAAACGGCTCTACCATGTGGGACAGGGTGGAGAAAATAAGGCGCATTATCGAAAGCTACAAGGCGTCCCCCTTTTGCCAGCAGATGGGCAACAACTATATACGTCCCCCTGTAATGCGTACCAACGCCATTATGAAAAACGTTGACCTTAAAGCCTGTCTTGTGCTCTGGCAGTTTATAGAGGGATACGACAAGGTGGGCTATGAAATAAACGTTTCGGACGCTGCGCAAAAACCCGATCAGACCTATATTGAAAATCTTTACAGTGTTACGGCGCTGAATTACCTGCTTTTCAGAGCCTTTACCCATACGGAGGGCAGAAACGCCGAAATCCTCAAAACAAGAAGCAACAAGGCGGCTGCCCCAAGAATACTCCGCAGGCTTGAAAACGCAGATACCACCGATTACGACATTGACGAAAGCAGCCCAAAAAGAGCTGCGGATACTTCGAAAAATATATTTGCACAGGCTCTCCCCCAGGATTCGGAGGAAATACTAAAGGCGATAGACGATGCGATACGCATTGAAACCCAGTATTTCAGGGACGAGGAGCAGAAGCGCATTGAGGCAGAGGAAAGAGAGCTAAGACGTCAGGAGGAAGAGCGCAGAAGACAGGAGGAAGAACAGCGCAGGCTTGAAGAGGAAAGGCGCATTGAGGAAGAAAAACGTCTTGCAAGAGAGCAGGCTGAGCGTGAAGAGCAGGAGCGGCTTGAAAAAGAGCGGCAGGAGGCAGAGCGGCTTGAAAAGGAGCGGCTCAAGCGAGAGGAGCAGGAGCGCCTTGAAAAAGAGCGCATAGAAAAGGAACGTGCCGAGGCGGAGGAAAAGGAACGTATCGCCGCCGAGCGTGCCGAGCTTAGCAGAATGATAGGCGAGGAGCGTGAAAAGCACGAAACTGAACGTGCAATCGAAAGAGCCGAGGCGGAAAGACTTCAGCGTGAGCGTGAGGAAAGAGAAGCAATCAGAGCACAGAAGCTTAAGGAAATGCGAACCGAGCTTGAACGCAAAAGCTTTGACGAGATTTACAGGGAATATTCCAAGAACCCTATACATATTGCAAAAAGAGCAATTCGCCGCCTGATTTCCCTTATAAGAAAGGACGGCAAGGTAATAAGAGAGGGCGATTCGGACAATCCGATGTTAGTGGAGCGTATCGCCGCAGAGGCCGCCGCAAAGAAGCAGGCGGAAATCGACAGAAAGAAAGCGGCGGAAATGCAGGTGCTTTACGAAAAGTATTCGCCTACATTCTTCCAGAGGCTGAAAAAGCGGCTTAAACGCATTTTCGGCAAAAAGAAGAAAAAGGTTTACGTTATGCCTAAGCAAATGCCGCCGAAACGCACTGCGAGAGAGCAGAGAAAGCATGATAAGGAAATTCACGAGCTGTTCAGAAAGTATCACGTAAGCTTTATTACAAAAATCATACGACTTATCAAAAAGGAGAATTAAATGTCCGTGAACAAAGCCCCGTTGATAAAGGCTGTGAAAAGGGCTGCGGCAGTTACGGCGGCAGTGCTGCTTACGGCGGCAATAGCCCTTGTGGTTTATGTAATGGTGCGAAGTATGCGGGGAGAAGCGGCGGAGGTTTTCGGCGTAAGCATTGTCCGAGTGGTTACGGGAAGTATGGAGCCCTCAATCCATTCGGGGGATTACATAATCCTGAGGAAAACCGACCCCCTTACCCTTGCAGAGGGAGATATAATCTGCTTTTACTCGGCGGACAGGGAAATTTACGGCAGGCTCAACACTCACAGAATAGTCCGAGTCCTCGAGGACGGCAGCTTTATCACAAAGGGAGATTCAAACAATATTGAGGATTCCGCTCCCGTCACCGTGGACAGAATAGTGGGAAAATATGACGGCAAGGCGGTTTTCCTGAGATGGATAAACTCCTTCGGCTCGGCAAACAAGCTGATTTTGCTGGCGGTATTTCTCATTGTAACGGCAGTTGCGGCTTATGAAGTAAAAACCATTGCGGCAATTGCAAGGGAGCGTAAGGAAAGCAGAATTGCCGAGGAAAAGGAAAGGCTTATGCGGTTGGCAATTGACGAGGAAAAGCGCAAGCTGTACGAGCAGGAGCAAACCGCCGAAAACGAAAATACAGGCGAAAACCCATAAAGGAGGCGAGTAAAGATGAATCAGGAAAAAATAATGAAGGCACGGATGATTACCGCAATCTGCGTTGCATTAGCTTCACTTTTCGCTCTGTTCATCTTTGCGGGGCTTTACTTCGACCAGATAAAGAAAAACCGACTGGAGCTTATGGGAATTTACGAGGAAAATATGCTCATGGCGGCAGAGGAAATTGAAAAGTACGACGAGAAACAAACCGACTATGACCTGCACTACAATATGGTGCTGTCGGACCTTGGCGCAGCAAGGTCGGTAATATTTCTCATAGACGATTACACCGACAATCAGAAAACCGTAAACGAAATACATTACTGCTTTGTGAAATATCCCGTCCAGATGAGGGAAAGGCTTACTGAGTCGGGAAAGGCGTTCCGCAAAATCGCAGGGCATATCGACGAGGGCTACGAGGAGCTCCGTGAAATAATTGATTCCATAGACAGGCTTGGAAGCTGATTTTATACAAGGAGAACTACTATGTTTGAGGAAAGAAAGTATAAAAAAGAAATCAAAAGGTGCAGAGCCACCATTGAGGAAATCGAGAGAAAGCGCTCCCGTTCCCAGTCGGCTCTTGTACAGGCAATTCTTCTTCAGGAGGAGCCGAACGAGGCGGACGCAGAATGGTTCAACAAATACACAGGGGAAATTACCGCCTGCCGCAATCACATGACCGAAACCCAGCAGAAGCTGGATGCATTTATGGCGGCAAAGCAGCAGAAGAAAAACAAGGGCAAAAAGTAAGCCCGTAATTTCATAGTCCCATAATCGGGGAAAGGAGGCAGCGCCGTGGAAAGAGAAAAAGGCTCCCCAAAGAACAGAATAGCCATAATTATGCTTTTTGCGGCAGGACTGCTGTTGCTGCTGCTTATTTCAGCGGTTTCCCTTGGCTGGTTTACAAACAACAAAACCGTTGAGGGCAGCGAAATGGGAATGACCGCCGCAGACGGCATTTACGAGCTGGCGGCTCTTGACAAAGGCGGCTTGTACGACCGTATTTTAAGCGTTCCCGACGGAAAATCAAGAAACGACGTTACGCTGAGCGACGGAACGGCGATTACCCTTTCCGCCACCGCCGACGGCAAGCCCGAAATAAAGTGGCAGATGAGCGATGAAAGCAATTTCGGGAACCTTGCAGGCGAGGGAATACAGCCCGGAAGCTGCGGCAGGCTGACCTTTTACGTTATTGCAAGAAAGGACGCCGACCTTGACCTTACCTTTACCCTTGATACGGTGCTGTACAATAATAGCGCCGCAGAAAACAGGGACAATTCCGACTGCATAATTCCGCAGAACGAAGCCGTTTCAAAGCTTGCAAAGGGGCATATACTGTTTTTCGGGAAATACGACGAGGAAAGCGGAATTTACTCGGAGAGAATTACCGACGGGTTTACCTTTTCGCAGAAAAACGCCAAGGAAAATACGGCTTACAGAGTGGATTTCTACTGGGTGTGGCCCTCCTTTGCGGATCAGCTTATACTCCCCTCGGGGGACGGTATTCTAAGAAAAAGAGGCTACGAAAGACTGACGGCAAATACGGAAGCGGTAATCAGCGAAGGAGAGGCGGAAGCCTTTTTCGAGGGCGGAGCCGAAAACCTTGCCGCAATGCTTGAAAATATGGCGGCAGGCTCGGATTCGCCGAGCTTCAACGAGGAATATTACAATACCCTGAATGCAAAATGGAACAGCGCCGACCAGCTTATCGGCACAAGCGCGGCATTTATCGAGCTTAAGCTGACTGCGGACCTTATCAAGTAATTATTGGAGCAGAAAATGAACGTGTTTTTCCAAACGTTTGGAAAAATGGGCGGCACATTATCAAGTAATTATCTCGGAGCGGAAAATGAACAAGAACAAGACCTTAAAGCCTGTAATTGTCGGGGCAGTTTCTGTGCTGACTGCACTGGCTCTTACGGCGGCGGCTTTCGCATGGTTTACCAATCAGCGCAGGCTTGACGCAATAACAAGGATAAATTCCCCTGTGTCCCTTTCCATAGGGGCAGGCGCAAGGGAAAGCTCCGCAAATATTGATATGGGCGGAATTGACGTTTCGGACGCGGCGGGAAAGAAAAACTTCGTTTTCAGCGTGTATTCGGACGAGGCAGTGGGAAATTACAAAATCCAGCTTGCCCATACCACCAACATTGAATTCAAATATGCCCTTTACAAGGCGGAAGAAAGCCTTTCCGCTCCCTTATCGGGGGAAAGCGTGCTGTACGTTGACGAAACGGGAACAGCCCG
>CAMDZU010000049.1 GCA_945910715.1 uncultured Clostridia bacterium | reverse complement strand
CAAGGGGGCGAGTAGCCCCCTTTTAAACCAACTAACAAATACAAACAAACACAAAAAATCGGGGGGCAAGGGGCGAAGCCCCCAATCCCCACGGCGAGGGGAGAAAAAAAGGGGGCTATCAGCCCCCTCTCAACCAACATATAAAACCGCAAAAACACAAAACGGGGTCAAAGGGGGCATTGCTCCCTTAAATCCTTTCAGCGATAAGCGTACCCATTTCCTTGCAGCCTACCTGCTTCATGCCTTCGCTCATAATGTCGCCTGTTCTGTAGCCGTCCTCCAGCACCTTGTCAACCGCCGCCTCGATTGCGTCGGCCTCCTTTGCCATATCGAAGGAGTAACGCAGCATCATTGCGGCGGAGAGGATTGTGGCGATCGGGTTTGCCTTATCCTGTCCTGCAATGTCGGGAGCGGAGCCGTGGCATGGCTCGAATAAGCCAAGACTTGTTTCGCCAAGGCTTGCCGACGGAATCATACCGAGAGAGCCTGTAATCATGCTTGCCTCGTCGGAAAGAATGTCGCCGAACAGATTTTCCGTTACAATAACGTCAAACTGTGCAGGATTGTGAACAAGCTGCATTGCTGTGTTGTCAACCAGCATATCGGAAAATTCAATGTCGGGATTTTCTGCGGCAATCTTGTGGGAAATTTCTCTCCACAGACGTGAGCTGTCAAGGACGTTTGCTTTATCCACGCTTGTAACCTTGCCTCTGCGCTTTCTTGCCATATCGAAAGCAACACGGCAGATACGCTCGATTTCGTAGTCGCTGTACTTCATATCGTCGTGAGCGGTTTTGTGTCCGTCCTCAATGCCCGTTTTTCTTGCGCCAAAATAAGCGCCGCCGATAAGCTCACGGACGATTACAAGGTCAAGCCCCTTGCTTGTGATTTCCTCTTTAAGGGGGCAGGCGTCTGCAAGAGGCTTAAGCAGCTTTGCAGGTCTGATGTTTGCAAAAAGCTTGAGTGCGGAGCGGATTCCCAGCAGACCTGCTTCGGGTCTTGCCTTGCCCTCGCCCTTATCCCATTTGGGGCCGCCTACTGCGCCAAGCAGTACGGAGTCGCTCTTTAAGCATACGTCAACGGTTTCCTTGGGGAGAGGCTCGCCTGTTGCGTCAATGGCGCAGCCGCCCATTAAAACCTCGGTGTAGTTGAAGGTGTGACCGAACCTTTCAGCCACTTTGTCAAGCACCTTCATTGCCTCGGTGACAATTTCGGGGCCTATTCCATCGCCCTTGATTACAGCAATATTCTTTGTCATTGTATTATCCTTTCTCACTTTTTAAGAGAATTCAGCAGACCGCCCTTGTTGATGATTTCCTTGATAAAATCGGGGAAAGGCTCTGCCTGATATTTTCTGCCCTTGGTAACGTTGGTGATAATGCCCGTGTCGAAGTCAACCTCAACCTCGTTGCCCTCGTCAATGTCCTTTGCAGCCTCGGGACATTCGAGGATAGCAAGACCGATATTGATTGCGTTGCGGTAGAAAATTCTTGCAAAGGTGCTGGCGATTACGCAGGAAATGCCGCTTGCCTTGATTGCAATGGGAGCGTGCTCACGGGAGCTTCCGCAGCCGAAATTGGCTTCGCCCACCATAATGTCGCCCTCCTTGACCTTGTTTACAAATTCCTTGTCAATGTCCTCCATGCAGTGGGACGCAAGCTCCTTGTGGTCGGCTGTGTTAAGGTATCTTGCAGGAATAATTACGTCGGTGTCGATATTGTCGCCGAACTTATGTACAATGCCGTGTGCGTTCATTTATGTTTCCTCCTGTTGATTATATCTCGAAATCCACGCATTTTCTCTCGGCGGTAAAGGGTCTTACCATTCCGTCCGCCACTTTGAGATGTTCGGGGTGAACTGCGTAGGCTTTAAGGGCTTCTGCCGATTCAAAGGTGCTGTCAAGCATTAAATCTCCGTTGGACGAGCCAAGCAAGTCTGTTACGACCTTTATGTCCGTAAGCCCATCGATTTTCCCCTTTAATCCCTCAAGACCTGCCTTGATTTCAGCGCACTGCGCCTTCTTTTCGTCGGCAGTCATTTCGGGCTTTAAATTCCATATAATAATATGCTTTACCATTGTTTCTCCTTAGTTTATGCCTGCAATTTTTCCTGCAATTGCGCTTGCAGCCGCAACAGCGGGGCTTGCAAGATAAATTTCGCTGTCAACATGACCCATTCTGCCCACAAAGTTTCTGTTTGTGGTGGAAACGGCTCTTTCTCCTGCGGCAAGAATACCCATGTGACCGCCAAGACAAGGACCGCAGGTGGGAGTTGAGAATACGCAGCCTGCCTCAACGAAAATTTCCGCCAGACCCTCCTTGATACATTCAAGGTAAATCTTCTGTGTGCCCGGGATAACAATGCAGCGTACGTTCTTTGCAATGTGCTTGCCCTTGAGTATTTCGGCGGCAATTCTCATATCGGAAATTCTGCCGTTTGTGCAGGAGCCGATTACAACCTGGTCTATTGCAATATCTTCCTTGATTTCGTCAATTGTCCTTGTGTTTTCGGGCAGATGGGGGAATGCTACTGTCTGCTTTACTGTGCCAAGGTCAATGTCGATAACCTGTGAATAAACAGCGTCCTCGTCAGCCTTGAAATACTCAAAGGGTCTGTTTACTCTGTCCTTAACGTAATCGAGGGTGATTTGGTCAACCTCGAAAATTCCGTTCTTTGCGCCTGCTTCAATTGCCATATTTGCAATTGTCAGACGGTCGTCAATTGAAAGGCTCTTAAGTCCCTCGCCCGTAAATTCCATTGACTTGTACAGTGCACCGTCAACGCCTATCATGCCTATAATATGGAGAATTACGTCCTTGCCCGAAACGTACTTGTTAAGCTTTCCTGTCAGATTGAACTTGATTGCGCCGGGAACCTTGAACCATGCCTCGCCCGTTGCCATTCCTGCGCACATATCCGTTGAGCCTACGCCTGTTGAAAATGCGCCAAGAGCGCCGTATGTACAGGTGTGACTGTCTGCGCCGATACACAACTCGCCGGGAGCGATAAGTCCTTTTTCGGGGAGCAATGCGTGCTCGATTCCCATATCGCCTACGTCGTAGTAGTTGAGAATGTCATACTTTCCTGCAAAGTCGCGGCACTGCTTGCACTGCGTAGCCGCCTTGATGTCCTTGTTGGGAGTGAAGTGGTCCATTACAAGGGAGATTTTCTCCTTGTCGAAAACAGAGTTAAAGCCTGCTTTGTTGAACTCGTTGATTGCAACGGGACTGGTAATGTCGTTTCCCAGCACCATATCCAGCTTTGCCTTTATCAGTTGTCCCTCTTTAACGCTGTCCAGTCCTGCGTGTTTTGCCAGAATTTTCTGGCTCATTGTCATACCCATAACTTTATTCCTTTCGATAAATTTATTCGTTATTACTTTTATTATATCTCCCGTTTAACCTGCGGTCAAGGAGAATTTTGTGTTTTTACTCCTTATTCCCCAAAAACCTTTTCTCCCGGTTTCCAGACAGCCTTTGCACAACGCCCACCGGCACCGCCGCTATTGTTCCTGCGCCTACGCTGCCAAGCTCTCCCTTTACAAAAAGGCAGACTGTGACGGAAATAACCACCGGAGTCACATCAAAGGCAATTTTCACCTTCGGAAAGGCAATGCGCCCTTAATCCCTTTCAAGTGCGGAAATTCCCGTTCTTACGATTTTGATAATGCCGAAGGGCTTAAGCAGGCTGATGAACTTGTCGATTTTTACAGGCGAGCCTGTCAGCTCCAGCATCATGCTTGCTTCTCCTATATCAACCGCCTTCGCCTTGAACAGATTGGTTATTTCAATAATGCCCTGTCTGTCCTCGGGAGTTGTGCCTACTCTCATAAGTATATGCTCTCTGCAGACTGCGTCCTCCAGTATGCGGACAAAGGAAACGTCGTACAGCTTATTGAGCTGATTTACTATCTGATGGGCCGTTCTTTCGTCCCCCTCAACCACCATTGTTATTCTTGAAAAGCTGTTTTCCTCGGTTTCGCCTACGTTAAGGCTTTTTATATTGTAGCCTCTGCGGCTTACAAGGCTTGTTACCCTTGTCAGAACGCCTATATTGTTGGCTACCTGTATTGACAAAACAAACTGCTTCATTATGCTCCTCCGCTTAAATCTCGATTTCCATAATAGGCTCGGTAATGCTCTTTCCTGCAGGAACCATAGGCAGTACGTTAATATCCTTGTCAATCCTGCATTCTATAAGCACGGGACGGGTCTTGCTTTCCTCAAGAGCCTCTTTAAGCACTCTTTCAACGTCCTCCTTCTTCTCGATAACCAGCGCCTTTATACCGAAAGCTTCTCCAAGCTTTACATAGTCGGTTGGTCTTTCAAGGGTCGTCTGTGAGTAATGCTCGGAATAGAACAATCTCTGCCACTGGCGCACCATGCCAAGAACGTCGTTGTTGATTACAAGCTCGATAATTCTTATATTGCTCTTTGAGGCGGTTACAAGCTCGTTGAGATTCATGTGGAAGGAGCCGTCCCCTGCAATATTCACTACCACCTTGTCGGGGCAGCCTACCTTTGCGCCCATTGCCGCACCAAGACCGTAGCCCATTGTGCCAAGTCCTCCCGAGGAAATAAAGCTTCTGGGATTGCGGTACTTGTAATACTGCGCCGCCCACATCTGATTCTGGCCCACTTCCGTTGCAATGACTGCGTTGCCCTCGGTAAGCCTGTCCAGCGTTTCGATAAGATAATCGGGAGTTACGGGGAGAGCCTCCGTGCCTTTCATTGTGACCGTAAGCTCCTTTGCCATTCTCTCGCTGTTTGCTGTCCATTCGGCGTGATTCTGCTTAGGCAGCAGCTTGTTTATTCTGCCGAGGACCTCCTTTACGTCCCCCACAACCACCTTATGCGCCTCAACGTTTTTGCCCATTTCGGCGCTGTCAATGTCTATCTGAAGTATTTTTGCGTCGCTTGCAAAGGTTTTGGTATTGCCCGTTACACGGTCGGAAAATCTTGTGCCGAGAGCAATAAACAAATCGCAGTTTTTGATAGTTTCTGCGGCAGCCTTTGTGCCGTGCATACCAAGCATACCGATATAGCGTGGGTTTGTCTGGTCGAAGCAGCCCTGACCCATAAGAGATGAGGAAACGGGAGCGTCCAGCAGCTCCGCAAATTCAGCAAGCTCACTGCAGGCGTCTGCGGAAATAATTCCGCCCCCTGTGTAAATATAAGGGCGCTTTGCGTTTGCCAGCATTTCCACCGCTTCCATTACGTCCTTTTCGTCGGCGGCGGGAGTTTTAAAGGCAGGGGCTTTTTCCTTTCTCTCGTATTCGGCGGATTTCTGGGTAATATCCTTTGGAATATCAATAAGCACAGGGCCTTTTCTTCCGCTTTCCGCAATTCTGAAGGCAAGCCTTATTGTGTCCGCAAGCTTTGCGGTATCCTTTACAATGAAGTTGTGCTTTGTGATAGGGAGCGTTATTCCCGTAATGTCAACCTCCTGGAATGAATCCAGTCCGAGCAGCGAGCAGGAAACATTGCCCGTAATTGCAACCATAGGTATGCTGTCCATATAAGCTGTTGCAATGCCCGTTACAAGGTTGGTTGCGCCTGGACCCGAGGTTGCGATTACAACGCCGGTTTTGCCCGTCGCTCTTGCGTAGCCGTCTGCGGCGTGGCTTGCGCCCTGCTCGTGGGCGGTAAGGACGTGAGAAAGCTTATCGCTGTATTTGTACAGACTGTCGTAAATATCAAGGACAGCTCCTCCGGGATAGCCGAAAACGGTGTCCACTCCCTGTTCAAGCAGACATTCTACAATAATATCCGAGCCTTTCATTAACATGATGTATAAATTCCTCCTAAAATAAAAAAGCTTTCATCTCGTTTTACAGAGATGAAAGCATAACTTCCACGGTACCACTCCGATTGGCATTTCTGCCCGCTCAGCCGTATCAAACAATACGTTCCCCTGTAACGTGAGGACACGTTCCCGGCTACTTGCTTTTGCGCTTTCACGGGACGGCTCAAAGGTGAGTATGTTCCGCTTCCGCCGCAGTTTCGCACCAGACAACTGCTCTCTGAGGGTTTTGGCAGACATTAGTCCTTTTCATAGCCTTTGATATATCAATATAATTTTAGCACTTTAAAAGCGTGTTGTCAATAGTATTGTGAAAATTTTATAAGGCTATTTACAAAGACGGAGTTTTGGATTATAATATTTATAGTATATTTTTACAAAAAATATAGGGAGGAAATATGAAGAAAGCAAAACGCATTATTGCAGGAGTTATCGCCTGTGCAATTGCCCTGTGCGCTTGCGGAAACAATGCCGCAGAAACCACGGCAGGCACAGAGGAAACCTCGGTAATTACGGAGGAGCAGGCTGAAACTACAACAGCGGATACTTCCGCAGAGCAGACCGAAACCACCACGGCGGATACTGCGGAGCAGACAGAGGAAACTACCACCGCTCCCGTAACCGAAACGGAGCAGCCCACCGAAAGCCAGACCGCAGAGGTTACCGCCTCGGAGGAATCCGCTCCCGAGGAAACAACCGCCGTTACCACAGCGGCAACCACGGCTGCAACAACAGCCGCTTCTACCACAGCCGTCACCACAACCAAATCCGACAAAAAGGAAACAATCACCGTTTCCGTTACCGTTTCAAACACATGGGAAGAGGGCGGAAAGGTATGCACCCAGCTGGACGGCGTGGTAAAGAACACCACCTCGAAGAACATAACCTCATGGAGCTTTGACGTTTCCCTTGGAAAGGGCGCAGAAATAAATCAGGTATGGAACTGCAACGCAAAGGTAAGCGGCAATTCCCTCAAGGTATCCAATGCCGACTACAACGGAGAGGTTGCCGCAGGAGCGGAAACCACCTTCGGCGGAATTGTGAAGACAGACAGCAAGTTCACTCCCACCGTTTCGGGCGCAGACGTAACCGAGGGCTCAACTCCCGAAAAATCCGATTCGGGGGACAACGGCACTACCGCTCCCGAAACCGACCCCGACCCTGCCGACATTGAAGTTGAATCAACAGGCAAATACGGTCTTGTAAGCGAATGCGGACAGCTTTCCGTAAAGGGCGCAGACCTTGTGGACAAAAACGGCGACAAGGTGCAGCTGCGAGGCATTTCCACCCACGGAATACAGTGGTTCCCCCAGTTTGCAAACAAGGACGTGTTCAAGACCCTCCGTGACGACTGGAACGTAAACGTAATCCGCCTTGCAATGTACACAGGCAACGGCGAGGGCTACAACGACAGCACCAAGGCAGGCATTGAAAAGACCGCCCAGGACGCAGTTGACGCCGCAATAGAACTGGATATGTATGTAATTGTGGACTGGCACATTTTGCAGGATCAGAGCCCGCAGGTAATGAAAAAGGACGCTCTCCGCTTCTTCAAGTACATGAGCAAGAAATATGCCGAATATCCAAACGTAATTTACGAGATATGCAACGAGCCCAACGGCTACGCTACATGGGACGGCGACATCAAGCCCTACGCCGAGGAGGTTATTCCAGTTATCAGAAAGAACGCTCCCAATGCGGTTGTTATCGTCGGCACGCCGACATGGTCGCAGGACATTGACAAGGCTCTTGCAAATCCTCTGGACTTCGACAACGTAATGTACGCTCTCCATTATTATGCCGCAACTCACACAGACTGGCTCAGACAGCGTGTTCAGGACTGCTATGACAAGGGACTGCCCATCTTCGTTTCGGAGTTCGGTATGTGCGACGCTTCGGGCGGCGGCGGAAACGACTTTGCTCAGGCGAAAAAGTGGTTCAATCTTCTTGACAAGTTAGACATAAGCTATGTTGCATGGGCAATGGCTGACAAGAACGAAACCTGCTGCCTGCTGAAACCCGGCGCAAGCACCGACGGCAAGTGGGATGACAGCGAGCTGAACGAAAGCGGAAAGTGGCTGAAGGAGGTCCTGTCAAAGAAG
>CAMDZU010000048.1 GCA_945910715.1 uncultured Clostridia bacterium | reverse complement strand
CAAATTATGTTGCAAAAAAAGTTTCTAATGCCACAACGATAAAAATCTCCGGGTACGACTCTCTTGCAGACATGAAATCCGCTGCTGCGGCTGTTGTTAATTCAATTACTCTTGGTACAAACGAAAAACTGTATGCGCTTGTAATAACAGACGCAGACAATGGCGGAGTAAACGCTTTATATGATCTTGGCGAGGTGAATAGCACTTCTATTCCATCTCTATTAACTGACAAGACATCCTTAAACACATACAGAGTGTTTGAGGATGTCTATTACAATAATCTTGATGTTAAATTTGGGTTTGAGCTTGAATCTGCAAAGTGGATAAATATTAAAACAACTGCGTATTCATCCGATAGCGATCAGATAACAGGCACAAGAGAAAATATGTTCAGACTTATGAACAAAGCGGCGTCTGCTACCGCAATGAATGAAAGTAAGGATGATTTGCTGGTTTTGTATGTAATTAAGACATATACTGCTGCAGACGCAACAACGTAATTATCCCAGCAGCCCCACATACCACTGTATTATATCCTGCCCCCAAAGCATTCCCACCGCAATACCAATGCTGAGAAACGGTCCGAAGCACATTTCGCTGTTTTTGGTGACAGCCTTATGTACAACGCCGTAAACTGCGCCGGTGAGAATACCCACAAGCGCCGCAGGAACAATTCCCCAGCCAAGCAGCAGACCTGCTGCGGCAATAAGCTGAACGTCGCCGCCTCCCATTGCCCCAAGAAAGGCAAGCACCGCAAAGGGTACGGAGATTACGGCGGCGCCGATAAGATGCTCGTACCAGGGCATATTGTTCACTGTGAAAATGGAGATAAGCCCAAGGACGGCAATTGAAATGCTGCACCAGTAAGGAATTTCCATGTGGTCAATGTCAATAAAGCTGAGGCAGATAAGAATGGGGAAAAGTATAAAGCAGTAAATCAGCTCAAGGGAAAATCTGAACCGCAGAAAGGCAAGCAGATAAAGCGCTCCCCCAAGGAGCTCAACCACCGTGTAGCGGGCGGAAATCCTGCTTTTGCAGTTACGGCATTTTCCGCCGAGGAAAATCCAGCTTATCACGGGAATCAAGTCCCTGTTCTTAATCTGCGCTCCGCAGGTTGTGCAATGGGAACGACCCCTGATAAGGGATTCGTGACGGGGCGTGCGGTAGATTACAACATTGAGAAAGCTTCCGATTACCGTGCCGAAAATGAACACGAAAACGGAAAAAATAATTGTGTAAGCAAGAAAAACCTCATCAGTCATTTTATAATGCTCCTTTGATAAATTAACCGGAAACGGTTTGAATAAAATCAAAAATGTTCTGCATCTATTGTAGCACATTAAGCCTGCAAAGGCAACTATTATTCTTGCAAAATATCCTCTTAAAGGGAAGGAACGGTCACATAACATGAAAAATATTCCAATCGGACAAGTTCTTGTCGAAAGCGGCTACATTACACCGAAACAGCTTGATATGGCTCTTGCTGAGCAGCAGAAGTCGGAGGAAAAGCTTAAGCTGGGCGATACTCTCTTAAAAATGGGCCTTGTTTCGGAAACACAGCTTGCTCATGCGCTTTCCGCAAGACTGAAGGTGCCTTTTGTGGATCTGTCAACCACAAAGGTAGAAATCGAGGCAGTAAAGAAAATCCCGGAGGCTGTTGCAAAGAAAAACACTGTTGTTGCCTTTAAGATACAGAACGGACGTCTTTACGTTGCAACCAACGACCCTGTCAACTTCTTCATTTTCGAAGAGCTGAAAATCACAACCGGTATGGAAATCCATGCCGTTCTTGCAACAAGGTCGGCTATTATCGAAACAATAAACAAGGCGTACTCCGCAAACACCGTTTCAACGGTTATGGACGATATTGCGAAGCAGTACGACGAAAACGGGGAGCAGGCTGCGGAGGAGGAATCCGACGAGCGTGTTGACAATGCGCCTATCGTTAAGCTGGTTAACACCATTATCGACCGTGCATTCCACAGCGACGCTTCCGATATTCATATCGAGCCCTTCAAGGACAGAACAAGAATCCGTTTCCGTATCGACGGCGAGCTTGTTGAGCAGAATATGTCCGTTAAGCCAAGCGTACATAACTCCCTTATCACCCGTATAAAAATCCTCGGCGGTATGAACATTGCCGAAAAGAGAATACCTCTTGACGGCCGTTTCGGCGTTGTAATCGACAATGTCAAGCAGGATATGCGTGTTTCCACCATTCCTACCGTTTACGGCGAAAAGTGCGTTATCCGTCTGCTTGCAACAGGCGACGAAAAGGCGAGAAAGATTACCGACCTGGGTATGACGGATTACAACTACGAAATGTTCAAGCAGATTATCCGCTGTCCTCACGGCGTTATGCTGGTAACAGGACCTACAGGTTCGGGTAAATCAACCACCCTTTACGCAACTCTTGGCGAACTGAGCAAGCCTAACGTAAACATCGTTACCGTTGAGGACCCTGTGGAAAAGAAAATCGACGGCGTAAACCAGTGCCAGATGAACGAAAAGGCAGGACTTACCTTTGCGGCTGCCCTCCGTTCAATCCTCCGTCAGGACCCTGATATAGTAATGGTCGGAGAAATCCGTGACGGCGAAACAGCCGACATCGCTATCCGTGCCGCTATCACAGGTCACCTGGTGCTTTCCACTCTCCATACAAACGACGCTGCAAGTACAATTCTCCGTCTTGTTGATATGGGCGTTGCGCCGTACATGGTTGCTTCTTCTCTTATCGGTGTTATCGCACAGCGACTTGTCAAGGTGCTCTGCCCCTCCTGCAAGGAAACAATCACCCTTACCGAGCCTGCCGATTTAAGGCTGGTAGGCGTTGACAAGCCCGTAAAGGTCTGCAAGGCTCATTACGGCGGCTGCCGTGAATGTCACAACACAGGCTACAAGGGCCGTACCGCTATTCACGAAATTATCGTCAGCACCAACGACATCAAGGAGCTTATTTCGCAGAATGCCACCGCCGAAACCATCGGCAAGCAGGCAACCAAGAACGGCACAAAGCTGCTGCGTGAAAACGTTGCGGAAATGGTGCTTGCAGGCAAAACAACCCTTGACGAGCTTGTAAAGGCTACATACACAGTATAATATGTACAAATTTATTGGAGCAGTAAATCCCGAAGGAGAAATTATAAAATGAACATTGACATCAACCAGATTCTTGACGAAGCAAGAGATATGGGAGCTTCGGACCTTCACTTTACCGCAGGTCTTCCTCCTATTGTCCGTCTTCACGGCTCAATTCAGAAAATGATAAAGTACCCCGAATGTACCGAACCGATTATCGTAAATGTCATAAACCAGATTACAACAATCAAGCACAAGCAGATTATCTCAAAGGGCGAGGACGCTGACTTTTCCTACGTTTCCACCGCAGGCTTCCGTCACCGTGTCAATGTTTACAGACAGAGAGGCTATCACGCAATTGCCTTCCGTCTTTTAAGAAACGACATTCCTACCCTTTCCGACCTGCTGCTGCCAAATCTGCTGGCGGACTTTGCGCTAAGGCCGAGAGGACTTGTCCTTGTAACAGGTCCTACAGGTTCCGGTAAGTCAACTACCCTTGCGGCTATGATTGACCATATCAACCGTTCAAAGAACTGCCACGTCATCACAATCGAGGACCCTATCGAGTATCTTCACAACCACAAGCAGTCAATGATTAACCAGCGTGAAGTAAACGTGGACGTTGACAGCTTTGCAGGAGCGCTCCGTGCCGCTCTCCGTGAGGACCCTGACGTTATCCTCGTAGGAGAAATGCGTGACTTTGAAACAATCAACGCTGCTATTACCGCCGCAGAAACAGGACACCTTGTGCTTTCAACTCTGCATACAACAGGTGCAGCCGAAACAATCGACCGTATTATCGACGTTTATCCCCCTCACTCGCAGAATCAGATCCGTGCCCAGCTTGCAAACTCGCTGGTAGGCGTTGTTTCGCAGACTCTTGTTCCCACCGCAGACGGAAAGGGACGTGTTGCGGCATTGGAGCTGCTTAACGTTACCGACGCTATTGCGGCAAATATCCGTGAGGGTAAGATATTCCAGATTCCGTCCGCAATCGCAACAGGCCGTGCGTCGGGAATGTTCTCCCTCGACCAGGATCTGGCAAGACTTGTGCGAACAGGTATTATTACAGACGAAGTTGCAAGATCACGCTGTCAGGACCCCAATGAATACAAACGCTTCCTGACCGTTGTAGTGTGACATTTTTTTGGAGAAGGATATGCTTGAGAAACTGTACAGTATATATAAGGAAAGCTTCCCCGGATATCCCGTTTCAAAGGATGCATTTCACTATTCCCTGAAGCCTGATTATGCCCAGCTTTTCCGCAAGTACCACAAGGACAAGCTTATAGGCTACTGCATTGTAAGCGGCGGCGCCGTAACAATGCTGTGCGTTTCTCCTCATTACAGGAACAAGGGGATAGGCTCAGAGCTGCTTTCTCAGGCTGAAAAATATATTGCAAAGCAGAACAGGACCCGTATCACTCTGGGAAGAGGCTGCGAAAATTACCTTTTGCAGGGTGTTCCTACGGAAAACGAGGGCGCTGTTGAGTTCTTCAAAAAGAGGGGCTACTCCTCTGACCTTGTAAGCGTGAATATGACCCTTAAAATGGGGGATTTCTGCCCTGAAAGACTTACGATTCCCTCTTGCGGAAACGTAAATTTCCGACTTGCTGAAAAAAGGGAGGAAGCCGCCGTATGTGAGGCGGTAAGCAAGGTTGCGGAGGACTGGGTGTGTTATTTCAAGGACAGCGATGAGGATTGTCTTATCGCCGAGAAAAACGGTGTTATATGTGGTTTTCAGCTGCTTTCGGCGGAGGGAGGGCTGTTCAAGAAGCCTCACGAAAAGCTGGGAAGTATAGGCTGCGTCGGCGTTATTCCCGAAGCGAGAAAGCAGGGAATAGGACTGCAGATGGTTATGGCGGGAGCAAATCTGCTGAAAAATCAGGGCTGCACAGGCATTGAGCTGAGATATGTGGAGCTGGTGGATTGGTACGGCAGACTTGGCTTTGTTGCCGACAAAAAAATGTGGATGGGTGAAAAGTCAATGGGTGAAAACGTTGACAGTCTTTGACGTTACACGAAGTATTTGTTATATTAGCGGCATTACTGTATTGCAGTAATGCCGTTTTTGCACGGTAATGCTAAAATCGAGGAGAGAAAAGACAAAATATGGCATTACTTGTTGTAAAGTTATTATACTTGTGATATAATAATTGGCAAAGTATAGCTTGAATGTGAAATATATTATATTGAAAACATGTTCGTATGGGAAAGAAATGTCTATGCCTAATCGGAAAACTATTCTTATTGTTGACGACAGCGCAGTCATAAGAAAGCTTCTTGAGGAACCCCTGCAGGATGAATATAACGTCATAACCGCCGCAAACGGCGCATAGGCTATTGAAAAGCTGGACGGAAACACTGTAACAGCCATTATTCTGGATCTAATCATGCCTGTAATGGACGGCTTTCAGTTCCTGAACGTTTTCTCAAAAAGAGCGGAAAGCGGCACTGTGCCCGTAATCGTGGTTACTGACAACAAGGACAAGAATGTGGAAATAAAGGCTCTCAAGGCGGGAGCGTGGGATATTATCCTCAAGCCCTTTGTACCCGAAATTGTTAAAATCAGGCTTGGAAACGCTATTTTAAGAATACAGTATTCCTCCTTCAAGGAGCTTAAGCGCCGTTCGGAATACGACAGCCTTACGGGAATTTACAGCAAGAAGAAGTTTTTCGAGGAAACTCATACCCTGCTTATGGACAATCCCGACGGTAAATTCACCTTTATACGCTTTGATATAGACAGATTTCACCTTATCAACTCCTATTTCGGTATGGAAACGGGAGATGAAATTCTTAAATATATAGGCAGCAACCTTTCGGTTTATGCGGCAAGATACGAAAAATCCACCTACGGCAGAATTGAAGGAGACATTTTCGGAATAGTTATCCCTACCCAGAGCCGTGATGAAATAATTGACGCAGTTCAGCAATGCAGCCGCATTTTAAAGGGCTTCTCCATAAACTTTGATATGGTGCCCGCATTCGGTGTTTACGAAATAACAGACAACAATACTCCTGTTGATACCGTTTTCGACAGGGCAAATTTAGCGGTAAAGAGCTGCAAGGGCAGCTACTTCTCCAACTACGCTTTCTATGACGAGGAAATGGGTCAGCGTATCGAGCAGGAGCAGGAAATTGTCAACGATATGAACGCCGCCATTGAGGAAAAACAGTTCCACGTCTGGTATCAGACCAAGTACGATATAAGAACCAACCGCCCTGCGGGAGCGGAGGCTCTTGTAAGGTGGATTCACCCCGAAAAGGGAATGATTTCCCCCGGCAAGTTTATCCCTATTTTCGAGCATAACGGCTTTATAAGCAAGCTGGACAGCTATGTATGGGAGCGTGTTTGTCAGGATCTGCGGAGGTGGATGGACGAGGGGAAGACTCCCCACCCCATTTCGGTAAACGTATCACGAGTTGACCTTTCCAACCCCAAGCTGGTAAGTCAGATTCTCGGTCTTACCGAAAAGTACAACATTCCTCACAATCTGCTTAACCTTGAGCTTACGGAAAGCGCATACACAGACAACCCCGAAAAGACAATTCAGATAATGAAGGAGTTTCAGGACGCAGGCTTTATTATCCTGATGGACGATTTCGGCAGCGGCTATTCCTCGCTGAGCGTGCTTAAGGACATTGACGTAAACGTGCTGAAAATTGATATGCGCTTTTTCTCAAAGTCGGCGGTTGAGGGCAGAGGAAAGAGCATTATCGCTTCCGTTATCAGAATGGCGAAATGGCTGAAAATCCCTGTTATTGCAGAGGGCGTTGAAACAAAGGAGCAGGTGAAATTTCTTAAATCCCTCGGCTGCGAATATGTTCAGGGCTTCTATTTTGCAAAGCCAATGCCTGTTGAGGATTACGAAAAGTACCTTGACAGCGAGGAGGTTTACTCCGAAAGCAAGGACGAGGGCGGCAGCTTCGATATTTCGAATATCTGGGACAACGATTTTATCGTCAGCAACATAATGCAGCCTGTGGCTATTATCGAATACGAGCAGGGCGACATTGAAATAATCCGTGTAAACAACGCATATTACGACCTTTTCGGCTATTCGGAAAACATTGTATCATTAGCAAAGAAAGCGTACCCTGAGTTTAATTGGAAAAAAGGAGGATATATCAATGGTCAACCAAGAAAATATTCTTGAGAGGCTTCGTAAAGGAGAAAAAATTACCTGCATCGATTGCAAGGAAGGCATATATATTACAAGTGCAATCAAACCTTCTCAATCTCATGAGTTTACATGCAGTAAGTGTGGAAGCGTAATAAGTGCTACGCCAAATATTTTTGTTGAATAAAACTTAAAATAGTTAATCAGACACCCTCCCCGAGCTACATAAACAAGGCGGACGGCAAGGACGCACTTGAAAAGCTGAAGGAGCTTAAGGGTCAGGTTGACGCAATTCTCCTTGACCTTATGATGCCCGTAATGGACGGCAGCGAATTTCTGAGCGTGCTTCATTCCTCCCCCGAGATGAAGGAAATCCCCGTAATAATCATCACGGCGGACAGCTCCGAGGAGCAGCGAAAGAGCATTATTGCAATGGGCGCAAACGACGTAATCTACAAGCCCTTTATTGACGACCTTGTAAAGCTTCGCGTGAAGAACGTTATCGAATATCGTCACAGAAAGACAGAAACAATGAAATCCGTTGTTTCCGAAGCCACAAGCAAATAACGGAGGTAAGTACTATGGACAAGGCGGCTCTTGCGGCGGCAAATATTGACTATGACGAGGGGCTGAAGCGCTTTTCGGGATACGAAGCCCTTTATGTAAAGTATCTGAAAAGGTTCGTTGAGGACAATATGGAGGAGCTTTTAAACGAGCAGATGAGCGCTGAGGACTACGAAAAGGCTTATGAAACCGCTCGCAAGCTTAA
>CAMDZU010000047.1 GCA_945910715.1 uncultured Clostridia bacterium | reverse complement strand
ATTGAGGTAATCGGCGAGGATACTATACTTGTAAGCTGTGAATTGCCGACTCGCCCAAAAAAGCTTGGCGGATTTGGCAAAAATTTGTGGAAATAGACGAAATGATTTTTCTTGTAAAATATGGTCGTTTATGATATAATATTAAAGCGGTTGTAAAGCCGCAAATCCACACATTCCGAATAGGGCTTGACGGTGCCGCTAATGCGGTTTGAGTCTGCAAATCGGAGCGGAGGAAAAATAAAAACCAAAAACAGGAGGACACTACCATGGCAGTAGTATCAATGAAGCAGCTTCTTGAAGCCGGAGTACACTTCGGTCATCAGACAAGACGCTGGAACCCAAAAATGGCACCCTACATCTTCACAGAAAGAAACGGTATCTACATTATCGACCTTCAGAAGACAGTAAAGAAGCTTGACGAAGCTTATATGTTCGTTCGCAAGGTTGCTGAAGAAGGCGGAGAAATCCTTTTCGTAGGTACAAAGAAGCAGGCGTCCGATTCCGTTAAGGAAGAAGCTGAGCGCGCTAACGCACACTATGTAAACGCAAGATGGCTCGGCGGTATGATGACAAACTTCAAGACAATCCAGAGAAGAATCCAGAGACTTGAACAGTTACACACAATGGAAACCGACGGCACATTCGATCTTCTTCCAAAGAAGGAAGTTATCAAGCTGAACCTCGAAATCGAAAAGCTTGAAAAGTTCCTCGGCGGTATCAAGAACATGAAGAAGCTCCCCGGCGCTCTCTTTGTAGTTGACCCACGCAAGGAAAAGATTGCAGTTTCCGAAGCTAAGAAGCTGGGTATCCCTGTTGTAGCTATCGTAGATACAAACTGCGATCCCGACGAGATCGACTATGTGATCCCCGGCAACGACGACGCTATCCGTGCAGTAAAGCTTATTGCAGGCGCAATGGCTGACGCTATTATCGAAGCACGTCAGGGCTCTGCAGAAGCAGTTGAAGCTCCTGCTGAGGAAGCAGAAGAAACACCCGCTGAATAATTGATATAAGTACAAAAAATATAAAGGAGAATTACAATGGCTATTACAGCTCAGGACGTAAAACAGTTAAAAGAATTAACAAACTGCGGCATGATGGACTGCAAGAAGGCTCTTGAAGAAGCTAACGGTGACATTGATACAGCTATCAAAATCCTTCGTGAAAAAGGTCTTGCTAAGGCTGCCAAGAAGTCAGGCAGAATCGCTGCTGAGGGTCTTGTTTATACAAAGATTGACAATGCAAAGAAGGTTGGCGTTGTTGTTGAAATCAACAGCGAAACAGACTTTGCTGCTAAGTCAGATAGATTTGTTGAATTCGTTGATATGATCGCTAACACAATCATCAACAACGAAGTAAGCACAGTTGAAGAGCTTCTCGAATTAACCTGCGACGGCACAAACGAAAAGGTTTCTGACGTATTAACAGAAAGAATTGCTACAATCTCCGAGAACATCAAGATCAGACGTTTCAAGAGAATGACAGGCGATCTGTTCGCTTATGTTCATGACGGCGGCGGAAGCTTAATCGGTTCTATCGTTAAGCTTGACGGCTGCGACGCTAACGACGACGCTGTCAAGACTGCTGCTAAGGACATTCTGCTCCAGATCACAGCAAGCGCTCCTCAGTTCGTATCTCAGGACGAAGTTCCCGCTTCTGTTATCGATGCAGAAAAGGAAGTTCAGCTTGAGCTTGTTAAGAAGGAAAATGAAGGCTCTGCTAAGCCAAAGCCACAGAACGTTCTTGAAAAGATCGTTGAAGGCAGAATGAGAAAGTTCGCAGAAGAAATCTGCTTACTGGATCAGCCTTTCGTTAAGGATCCTAACGTAACAGTTGCAAAGTACCTTGACGGCTTAAAGAAGGGTATCAAGGTAGTTGAATTTGCTCGTTTTGAAAAGGGCGAGGGAATCCAGAAGAAGGAAGAAAACTTCGCTGATGAAGTTGCTTCTATGATTAAGTAATTACAGCTTAATAATAGTCAGGCGTATGTGAAAGCATACGCCTGTTTTTTATGCAAAGATAATTCTATCGGAGCAAGGCTGATTTAAGGATTATTTAATAATTTCTATGCTACAATGTAATCACAACGATGAAAGGAGCACCGAAATGTATCTTAACATTCTGAAAAAGGACCTTAAACGAAAAAAGGCAATGAATGTAATTCTTCTGGCATTCATTATACTTGCGACTATGTTCGTGTCTTCAAGCGTTAACAATATTCTGAGCGTTACCTCGGCTCTGGATAATTATCTTGAAATGGCAGATGCGCCCGATTATCTGGCGGCGGTTACGAATAAATCCAACAACGTTGATATTGAAGGCGAAATAAGCAGCGCTTCCTCTGTTGACAGCTGCGGCAGGGAAAAAGTCGTATTTATGTCCCGTGAGCAAATTTCCTTTGAAGATGAAAGCAAAAGCGTTATCAGCGGCACCAATATACTGCAGAGCGATATATCTATAAATTATTTTCTTGACGACGGCAGTATTCTTGAAGCCGTAAGCAAAGGTCGGATTTATCTGACTGAACGTGATATAAAGAAGCTGGGACTTGAAAACGGCGATAAAATAACCGTAAAAGTTGATAATGTAAGCTGTGAATTTACCCTTGCAGGTGGAATTAAGGACGCAATTTTCGGTTCAAATGCGCTTAATATAACCCGATACATAATAAGCGCAGAGGATTTTGACGCATTTTACTCAAATGAAACAATCAACGCATTGTACGGCGGAGAGCTGATTTACATAAATACTGCGGATATGGATACAACGCTTTCCGAAATAAAAGCAGTCGTTGACAACAGCCCGTTCACAATGGACAGAGCGTATATGAAATTCACATATATTTTCGATATGATTGCAGTGGGTATTCTTCTTGTGGCAAGTCTTGTGCTTATTGCGGTTGCGTTTGTAGTGCTTCGCTTCACCATTACATTTACATTATCCGAGGAATTCCGTGAAATCGGAGTAATGAAAGCTATCGGTATCGGCAATTTCAAAATCAGGGGCTTATATCTGGTGAAATATGCAGGGCTTTCCGTAATCGGTGCAGTAATCGGTCTTATACTCAGCTTCCCGTTCGGGGAAATCCTGATGAGCGTTTCCTCAAAATCCATTATTATCAGCAATCAGAATCCGATTTTTATCAATTTTCTCTGTGCAATGCTTGTTGTCGGAGTAATCCTTTTGTTCTGCTACGGCTGTACGGGAAAGGTAAAGAAAATGACCCCCATAGACGCACTTCGAAACGGGCAGACGGGGGAACGCTTCCGCAAAAAGAGCGTAATGAGCCTTGGAAAATCAAAGCTTGGTGCAACACCATTCCTTGCGCTCAACGACATCACAAGCAGTCCCAGACGGTACGGAATTATCACCCTGACCTTTGTACTCTGTTTTTCTCTCCTGCTCATACTTTCCGCTTCGGTTACAACCCTTAAAAGCGATACGCTGATTTATACCTTCGGGATAGCTGACTGTGATATTTTCGTAAACGGTAAAATAATGGAGTTTCTCACAGAAAACGGCCGTGAAAAGCTGGAGGAGTACCTAAAGGATATGGAAGAAACTCTTGCGGAAAAAAATATGCCTGCAAGCTGCGTGCAGGAAACGATGTTTTCATTGCCTGTATCCCACGGTGAAAACAGCGCAAAAATAGCTGCATATCAGGGCACAGGCACCACTATGGATATGTACGAATACACAGATGGCACAGCTCCGCAGAGCTGCGGAGAAATTGCTATAACACGAATGTCAGCGGAGAAGCTAAAAGCAGAGATAGGCGATACAGTAACCATAAGGACAACGGAAGGCGACAGAGAATTTATTATAACAGCCTATTTCCAGTCAATGCACAGTATGGGCGACGGAATAAGATTTTACTCGGACGAGGAAGTAGATTACATTCAGGCACAAGGCGGTATAAATACTCAGGTTATATTTACGGATAATCCCGATGATAAAGAAATCAGCCGCAGAATTGAAAAGATGTATGAGCTATTCCCCGAAATTGACAAAATCGAAACCTGCGCAGAAGCGGTTGAAAATATGGTGGGAGTAGCGGATACGCTTGATGAAATCAAATCAATGATTGCAATTCTGACAATTGTTTTAGCCGCTCTTATCACCGTACTTATGGAGCGTTCCTTTATTGCAAAGGAGCAGGGCGAAATTGCTCTTATGAAGGCAATCGGCACAAGAAACGGCAAAATCTATGCCTGCCATACATTGCGGTTTTTGTTTGTGGGAATTATTGCGGTAATTATAGGCGAAGCCTTCGCAATGCCGCTTACTCACCTTTGTATCGACCCGATTTTCAAAATGATGGGTATGGAGCTTGCGGTTGATTATGTAATAAATCCCCTTGAAATGTATCTAATCTTTCCCGTTATCATTCTTGCCACAACAGCTGTCAGCGCATTTCTGACTTCCCTTTACACAAGAAAAATCAAGTCCTCCGACACAGCCAATATTGAATAAGAAAGGAAACCGCTATGAATATATTAGAAGTAAAAGACCTCTGCAAAACATATATCGTGAACAAGCGCCAGAACAACGTGCTGAAAAATGTAAGCTTTACCGTTTCCGAGGGGGAAATGGTGGCGGTAATGGGTCCGTCGGGCTCGGGCAAATCAACGCTGCTTTACGCCGTTTCGGGAATGGACAGCGTTACCGCAGGAGAGGTATCATTCTGCGGAAAAAACATTGCTAAAATGGGTGAAAAGGAGCTTGCCGACCTGCGTCTTGACGAAATGGGCTTTATTTTTCAGCAGATGTATATGCTGAAAAACCTTACGGTACTTGACAATATAATTCTTCCTGCGGTACAATCAAAGAAGAACGCCCAAAGCCGCAAAGAAACTGTGCAGCGTGGACAGGAGCTTATGAGAAAGCTGGGCATTATTGACATTGCCGACAACGACATAAACGAGGTTTCGGGCGGTCAGCTTCAGCGTGCCTGCATCTGCCGCAGTATGATAAACAACCCGAAGATGATTTTTGCCGACGGGCCTACGGGCGCACTTAACCGCAACTCCTCCGACGAGGTAATGGAGGAGCTTGCAAAGCTCAATAATGAGGGCACGACAATAATGCTGGTAACTCACGACGTAAAGGTTGCCGCAAAATGCACAAGAGTAATGTACATAGTTGACGGAAACATCAGGGGAGAGTACAATTTAGATAAGTACGAAAACGCTTCACAGATGAGAGAGCGGGAAAGAGCACTGAATAACTGGCTTCTGGAAATGGGCTGGTAAACCCTTTGAAAGGATAAGCAATGACCGATATTTTAATTGTTGAAGATAACAAAGAACTTGCAGAGCTGCTGTACGATTTTCTCCGAGCGGAAAATTATACTGTTTCTATTGCGGAAACAGGCGAAAAAGCCTTATCGCTGTATGAAAAATACGGCGCAAGGCTTGTTGTGCTGGATATAATGCTGCCGGGTATTGACGGCTTTGCCGTGTGTCGGAAAATCAGAGAGGAAAGCAACACGCCTATTCTTATCGTCAGCGCAAAAACAGAAAAGGAGGACAAGCTGAACGGGCTTGTGCTGGGAGCAGACGACTACATTGAAAAGCCCTATGATATTGACATTATGCTTGCAAAGATAGGCGGCATTTTCAAGCGGAGATATTCGGTTGACGAGCTTATCTGCGGTGATATCCGTATCAGCAGGGAAAGCCGCAGGGTATATAAAAATGACGTCCTGCTTGAAATGACTCCAAAGGAGTTTGACCTGCTGGTACTGCTTGTTGAAAACAAGAACAAAACGCTGACTAAGGAATACCTTTTCAGTCAGATTTGGGGCAGCGACAGCTTTTCCGAACAGCAGACCCTTACCGTGCATATAAAATGGCTGCGCAGGAAAATTGAGGACGACCCGAAAAATCCAAAGCGAATACTGACAGTATGGGGAGTAGGCTACAAGTATGAAAGCGTTTAACAAGCTTACGGCCGCTGTGATTGCCGTGATAATCACGGTTTTCGGGGCGGCAAACATTATATTGCTGACTGACAGCGGCGAAAAGGGAAGACCCTATCTTGTGGAAATAAGCCGTCTTGAACGGAAAATCGAAGAGGGCGGCTTTGAAATAAACGAGCTAGCCCACTGCGAATATGTGACGGGAATAGCAAGACTAAAAGACGGAGAGGGTTTTTATAACTCCCACAGTGATTATGTTATCCGTGAAATAAACGGCGAGCTTTACCGATTTGATTACAATGCTCAAGGCGAAACGGACAGCACAAGGCTGATAATCACAGTAAATGTACTTCTCGGAATTATGGCGGTTATAATTATTGGGGTTATGCTTTACATAAGGCTGAAAATTCTCCGTCCCTTCGAAAAGCTTACCGACATTCCCTATGAACTTTCAAAGGGCAATCTTACCGCACCCGTAAAGGAAACAAAAAACCGCTTTTTCGGGCGGTTTATGTGGGGAGTGGATATGCTCCGTGAGAATATTGAACAGCAGAAGGAGCGTGAATTAAGCCTGCAAAGGGATAAGAAAATGCTACTGCTGTCCCTGTCCCACGATGTTAAAACGCCGGTGTCAGCCATAAAGCTGTACTCAAAGGCTTTGTCAAGGGGGCTTTATGAAAGCCCTGAAAAGCAGCTTGAAATAGCGGAAAACATCAACGCAAAGGCAGACGAGATTGAAAGCTACGTTTCGGAGATTATCACCGCTTCAAGAGAGGATTTTCTGAGCCTTGATGTAAGGAATGGCGAGTTCTATCTGTCGGAGCTTGTAAATAAAATCAGCGTTTACTATGCCGAAAAGCTGTCCCTTATTAAGACGGATTTTTCGGTTGGCGCATATACCGATTGTCTGTTATACGGCGATATTGACCGAAGCGTTGAGGTAATTCAGAATGTGGTGGAAAATGCCGTGAAATACGGCGACGGAAGGAGTATTGAAATCAGCTTTTCCGAGGAGGACGGATGTATTCTTGTTGCCGTGAGAAACAGCGGCTGCACCTTGCCAGATACGGATTTGCCACATATTTTTGAGAGCTTTCGGAGAGGCGCAAACGCCGAAAACGAAAAGGGCAGCGGTCTGGGACTTTATATCTGCCGACAGCTTATGCGAAAGATGAACGGTGAGATTTTTGCCGAAACAGATAATGGATTTATGTGCGTTACGGCGGTATTCGTGAAAGCGTGACAGCTCGCTTGTCAGCCGAATAAAAAGAAAGCCTTGCCACTGGGACGAATGAACAAAGCTCCAATGCAGCAACGTCCGAAACGATCGGTGGTACAGCTGTCGGCGTGAAATATCCCATTTACCGTTATTTATTTAAATTTTTTATGAGATTTCCCGTGCTGTCACGGGATTTTTTCTTTTCTTAAGTAAAACCGCCCCATTTCTACATTTTACACAGACTTTACCTTAAAATTACTCCGCCGTGATTTCAAATAAATTTGTCCTGTGTTATACTTTAAACGTCAGAAAATGAATATAATCAAACAGAAAACAAGAAAAGAATGGTGTAAAATGGAAAATGTATCTGCAATAGCAATTTCAACTCCCAAGCGCAGCAACAAGCGCAAAGCTACCCGCAAGGACATTGTTGAGCGCATAATGTGGTTTTTGTTCGTAATATGCGGCTTTACTGCAATAGGCGCTGTACTGCTTATTACAATTTATATGATAAGCTCGGGTGCTCCTGCAATAGCGAAAATCGGCGTTCTTGATTTCCTTTTCGGGGATACCTGGAGCGCAAAGGACGAGGTTTTCGGCATACTTCCAATGATTTTAACCTCAATTATAGGTACTCTCGGGGCAATAATAATCGGCGTGCCAATCGGCGTGCTTACTGCGGTTTTCATCTCCGAAATGGCGCCAAAGCCAATCCGCGCGGTGGTAAAGCCTGCTGTTGAGCTGCTTGCCGGTATTCCCTCGGTAATTTACGGCTTGCTTGGCTCAATACTTATCAAGCCCGTCTTTTACTCGCTGGAGGAAATTATTTTCAAGAACGACCCC
>CAMDZU010000046.1 GCA_945910715.1 uncultured Clostridia bacterium | reverse complement strand
TGTCGTTATCAATAAGCTGCTGCAATTTTTCCCCGAAGCAAAGCAGCTCCGAGAGCCGCTCACCAAGGCTTTTGCTGTTGTCCGTCACAATTTCAAGGGCAGTTTCACGCTGACTGAAAAGGTAATCCGCAAGTTCGTGGTCATACTCGCCGCAGTCCTCGTCGGGAATTTCACGCTCCCATATTTTCAGGGGCTTATTGTCCTGCAGAATCAGCCTTGCCGCTTCCTCGCAGCACATTCCTATGCCGCCCTCGCACAATCCCTCAAACCACTCATAATATCGTGGGTGCTCGGCGCAGATATGGCACAGCTTGTCCTCGCCGAGATTGAGGATAATTTCGCAGAGGTTGTTTTTGTTAAGAAAAGGACAGCGCTCGCCATTCAGCCTAAAGCAGCCCTTTTCACGGTCTATTCCCTCACGGAGAGCCTTTCCGAAAGCTCCTCGCACGCTGTTGTATATGTCCATTGTCCTGTCGTCAATGTCTATTTCCCAGCCGATACAGCAGTTATCGCCGCACTCTGACCCTTTGCAGGCAAAATCCATACAGTAGGCAGGCATTCTCAGCTTCATATTATCACCCCACGTTATTTTACCATTTTTTCTTGTAAAAGTAAAGCGAGCCGCACAGTATGCACGGCCCGCTTTCTGTATGTAAACATTTCTCCTTGATGTCGCATTGTGTAATATTTTGTTACCTAACAATTGGTATTATAGCATTTAACTCGTTACTTGTCAATATAAACTTTTTAAAGAATATAAATATATTAAGATTTTCGAAACAAGAAATTACTCTTGATTTTTTTCGGATATTGTGATAAAATTAACAATTGTGTGAAGGCAAAGACAGGATATTTTTAGAAAAAACGAAATTATTTATATATAACCGCAAATTAAGCATACGGGGCTTCAAATTGGAAGGAGTAAGGCAATGAACGTACAAGCCTCTCATAATGGACTTATGGGCACATTCATACATTATGTTTCAAGGAATGTTCTGGGGATGCTGGGCTTTTCCTTTTACATTCTGGCGGACACCTTTTTTGTTGCACAGGGAGTAGGGGAAAACGGACTTGCTTCTCTTAATATTGCAATACCCGTTTACAGCTTTTCCTACGCTTTCGGACTTATGCTGGGAATGGGCGGCGGAACCCGCTTTGCCATACTGAAAGCCTCGGGAGAAAAAGAGCACGGCAGCAGGGTCTTTACCGAGGATATGATCACAGGGCTTGTAATAGGTCTTTTCATAATGCTTACGGGAATTTTCTTTTCTGCGCCTATTAGTCGGCTTATCGGAGCTGACAGCGCAACAATTGAAACAACGGACATATACGTTAAAACCGTAATGTGCTTTGCGCCTGCCTTTATAATCAACAATATACTTATCCCCTTTGTGCGCAACGACGGCGCACCCGGGCTTGCAATGGCGGCAATGCTTTCGGGCAGCATTTCCAACGTTATTTTCGACTACATTTTCATTTTCCCCTGCAATATGGGAATGTTCGGAGCTGCTCTTGCAACGGGCTTTGCGCCGGTTATGGGCATTCTTGTCTGCTCCGTTCATTTTCTGCGGAAAAGGAACAGCTTCAGGTTTGTGCCTGCAAGACCACATTTCGGGACAATAAGGGATATCTGCGCTCTGGGAAATGCCTCCTTTATCGGGGAGCTTTCAAACGGAATTGTAATTCTTGTCCTTAATATGCTTATTCTCGGCATTGCAGGAAATACGGGAGTTGCCGCCTATGGGGTGGTTGCAAATGCGGCATTGGTGGTAATGTCGGTTTATACAGGCATTTCCCAAGGAATACAGCCCATTGTAAGCGCAGCTCACGGGCAGGGGAATAAGCCCTGGGTCAAAAAAACCTATGCTGCTGCCATTGTTACAGCACTGATTATTTCTGCTTTGGTATATGCAGCAAGCTTTATTTTCGCCGAGCCTTTAAGTATGGCTTTCAACTCGGAAAATAATCCTCTGCTTACGGAAATTGCCTCGGAGGGAATAAGGATATATTTTATCGGCTTTGGTTTTGCAGGCATAAATGTGATTACAGCCGTTTTTTTCGGCAGTATCGAAAAGGCTGTGCCCTCCTTTGTCATTTCAATAATGAGAGGTATCGGAGTGGTAATTCCCACTGCAATCATATTAAGCTCCCTGCTCGGAATGACGGGAGTGTGGCTGACATTTCCTGTTACGGAGCTTATTGTGTTCCTTGCGGCGGTTATAATGAAAAAAATATCGGATAAGTAAAAAATAAGAAATTTTATTGACATAAGACATTTTTTGGTATATAATAAATAGGAAATTGATAATGATTATCGATACTTTGTTATAAAAACGATTACACGGAAAGAGAGAACGATGAGAGAATTTCTTTACGAACTCCATTTACATACAAAAGAGGGAAGCGGCTGCGCTGTTTCAAGCGCCGCTGAAATGGTTGACAAATACAAGGCAAGCGGCTTTGACGGCATTTTTGTAACCGACCATTTCTTTAACGGAAACTGCGCCGTTTCAAACGAAATCCCGTGGAAAGAGCGTGTTGAGCTTTACTGCAAGGGCTACGAAAACGCAAAAAAGCGTGGGGACGAAATCGGGCTTAAGGTGTTTTTCGGCTGGGAATACAGCTATCAGGGCAGCGACTTTCTGACCTACGGACTTGACAAGGAGTGGCTTATGGAGCACCCCGAAATAATGGATATGGGAATTAAGCAGTACTGTGATTTTATTCACCAAAACGGCGGCTTTATTATTCACGCTCACCCTTTCAGAGAGCGGAATTACATTGAAAAAATGACCCTTGTGCCAAGGTGCGTTGACGCTGTGGAGGGCTTTAACGGAGGACATCTGCCCCAGTTTGAGGAGTGCAACAGCAGGGCGGTGTGGTACGGAAACAGCTATCATTTACCTATTGTGGCAGGCACCGACAATCACAGCGCAGAGGGCGAAATCACAGGGGGAATTGCCGCAAAAGCGCCTATAAAGGAATGTGCAGATTTGCTTGATTTGATAAGATACGGCGATTACAGGCTGTACTGGAAAGGTGAAATTATTCCTGTTCCCACAAAATAAAATGAAACATAAACAGCGCCTTGGTTGTATTACTATCGGATAACAAGGCGCTGTTTTTTTGAAGGGAGTGAAAGCAATGAGGGAGGCTGTTTCCGAGGAAAGGCTTACCGAAATTTATAACAGAAACGTAAATACTGTATATAAGCTTTGCTTTACATATCTTAAAAACAAGGCGGACGCGGAGGACGCAGTGCAGGATACCTTTATACGCTGTCTTGAACGGGCGCCTCGTTTTGAAAGCTTACAGCACGAAAAGGCTTGGCTTATCCGTGTTGCGGCGAATATCTGCAAGAATATGCTGAAAAGAGCAAGCCGCTGTAACGCAAGCATTGAGGATATACCCGAAATCGAGGCAGTAACGGATTTTCAAAGCCGTGAGCTGGTGGAGGAGGTTCTTTCTCTCCCCGAAAAATACAGGGACGTTATATACCTGTTTTATTATGAGGATTATCCCAGCGCAGAAATTGCCGCAATGCTGAAAACCACTGACGCAACGGTGAGAACAAGGCTCAGGCGGGGCAGGGCGCTTATCAAATCGATTTTACTGAAGGAGGGCGGTTATGGTGAGGAATGAGTTTGACTTTCTTGCTCCCGACGAGGAGCAGAAAAAGCGTATGCTTGAAAAAATAAAGGCTCATCAAAAGAGCCGTAGGATAAATTTCAGCTTTTTAAAAGCGGCTGTTCCCATAGCTGCGGCGGCTGTTATTGTTATTGCCGTTGTGCCCTTTGTATTCGGTAAAGCCGACACAGACGGTACGGAAATACTTGTTTCCGAGGAGCAGTATGCGGCGGCGGTAAGGGCGTTTTCTGTGGGAACGGAAGGTGATTATTACAAGCCGAAGACGGATAAAACGCTGCTGATGGTTGCGTACAGCCATAACGAATATCATACGCTTATGATAGATTGGAACAGCGTTGTTACAACAACGGCGGAGCTTGGGGAAGCAGTCGGTGTTGTGGTTGATTCAAACGACGACAGCTTTATCGGCGCAATTGTTTACGAAACTCCGTTTTCGTTGTACGAATATTCATCGGTTGTTGAATATAACGGGAAAAAATACTATCTGAAACCGTATAGCGGTACAGAATATATATTAGAGTAAGCCGACCTCTTGTAATTGATGTGAGAATGTGCTAAAATAAAGCGGTTGAATACATACAAGGGGAAAATAATAATGCTGATGATACTTCTTGCCGCAGGGTGCTTTACAATATGCAGTCTTGCGGACAAATACGCCGTTGCAAAGGCAAAGCTTAACGGCAACGAATTTACTTTTATAATGGCGCTGGCAACGGTAGTTTTTCTGTCGCCCATGCTGCCCTTTCTTGTGGACGGAATTTCATTTTCGTGGCAGGCGGCAATAGGCATTGCCCTTATAACCGCCGATAAGCTGCTTGAATTCAAAATGTCGGCGCTGGTGCTTACGGAAATGTCCGCCTTTGAACTAAAGGCGTGGATAGGACTTACTCTTTTCGCCTCCTATTTCACGGATATAATTATGGGAATAGGCACATTCAGCGTGGTGGGAATTCTGTTTATTATTGTGACCGGTGTTGGATTGTTTCTCATTGCAAGCGGCAGCAAAAAGGAGGTAAATTACCGCAGAATTGTTCTGCCCCTTATTGTTTATCTTGCGGCAAAATTCGGCTACGGCTTTATAATGCAGCGGGCGTCCGTCTATATGCCAAGCACAATGGTGCTTTATTTCTCGCTGGTGCTGCTGGCGCTGGTTTTACTGCCTTTTGTAAACATCAAAAGACTGTGGAAGGAAAACAGAAAGGGTACGCTTATAACCGCAGTTACCAAGCTGCCCAACGCAGTTGGTCTTGTGGCTGAAAACGCAGCGCTGGCGGTAAGCTTAACAGGTTTTTCTCTCATTCAGCCCATTATTCTGGTAGCCCTTTTCTTTATCGGAATTATCCGAAAGGAAAGCTGCACAAGGCTGAATATAATCGGCGGAATTGTGTCCATACTGGGCATTGCGGGATTTCAGCTGCTTAAATAATAAAGGCAGCACCGCACAATCTTTGTGCGGTGCTGCCTGAAATCGGACAGGCAAAAACCTGTCCGATATTTTTATAATTTAATATGCACCGTAAACTCAAATTCCTTTTCGCAAAGCTGATACTTCTCCTTAAGATAAGGGCCGCAGGAATTTGAGCCTACTCCCGACTGCTTGTAGTCAATGCACAAAACGTTGCTGTCCCATGGAACAAGCTCGTAGTTATGCTTTTTGCTTTCAAGCTCCTCCTGCGTGTACTGCGAGGCATTGAAGCTGAAATCGCTGTCGGCGGTAATTACCGTTTCGTTTTCCTCGTCGGATATTGCCACATACTCACAGCCGTAATGGGAGGAGTTTTCCTGAGGTCTGATGTAGTCCTCGTGCATTTCGGAAACGTAGTCGGTGAAAATTCCCTTGTAGCAGCTTCTGTGCTTGTCAACGTAGCTTTCGTGAGGGCCGTAGCCGTAATATTCCACGTTTTCAAACTCCTTGGGCAGGAACAGCCTCAATCCGAAGCGAGGGAGATATGGGCGCTTTTCCGCCACCTGAACTCTGCTTGCAATGGCGATTTCGCCGCTGTTATAGACGGTAATCTTGTTCCTTATACGGAGTGAATTTGTATGAACATACCAGCCCAGTGCAAGGTCAAATTCGAATACGGCGCAGAAGTCGGAGAGGACGTAGCCGCAGTCGTAAACCTTGGTTATAAGCTGATTGAAGTGGTATTTGTACCATTCGTTTTTCACGTTTATGTCGTTGTCCGTAGGCGCACGGAAAACGTTGTATTCCATTTCCCTGTCAATGCGCTTTACGCCGCCCTTACTTAAGTAGGAGAAAAGTCCCGTGCTTTTGTTTATTATGTAGGTGAAGCCGCTGCCGCTTATGGTGTACTGTGTTCTGCTTTCGGAAACGCTAAGCTTTGCGCCGTAGGTGTCTGCAATGTGGGGCTGATTTATTCTGCAAAGCTCAATCTGGTCAAAGCATACCTCGTCACCTGCTTTCGCCCATTCCGTATGGGTCTTGTAGCTGAAAACAAAGCGGATATAAAGGCTTTTTCCCGTTCTGCCTGCAATTTCGGGAACGGCAAACTGTACTCCCTTATGGGGATTTACGTCGGGTATTTCAATGTCTTTTTCAAAGGACTTTACGCCGCTTTCGGTGACAATAATGCGGCAGCTGAAATAATCAGCGGGCTTTGCGAAATCCATACAGTTTGTGAGAGTGAAAAGCCCTTGCGCCGTATTCTGGGGAGTAACTCTTACGGGGCGGTAAACGTTTTTGGCTTCAAGCAGTCCCGTGTGAGGCGTTCTGTCGGGGTAAACCAGTCCGTCAAGGCAGAAATTTCCGTCGTTTACAGGCTCGCCGTTATCGCCGCCGTAAAGGTACATTGCCTTTCCGTTTTCTGTTTCTCCTGCGTAAATTCCGTGATCGCACCATTCCCATATTAGTCCGCCGCAGAAGCGCTTGTTTCCGTAAATGGTCTGCCAGTAGTCCTCAAGGTCCCCCGGACCGTTGCCCATTGCGTGGCAGTATTCGCAGAGGATAAAGGGTCTTGTTTCGCCTGTATCGGCGAGAAATTCCTTTTCCATAAATTCCGTCGGGGAATACATTCTTGAAACAACGTCAAGGGTTTCGGGGCTGTCTATGGCAGGCTGTGCTCCTTTCATTTGGTACATACTTTCGTAATGCACAAGCCGTCCGCTGTCAAGGGACTTGACGTATCTTGCCGCCTTTTCCATATTTTTTGAATAGCCGCTTTCGTTGCCTAAGGACCAGAAAATAATGCAGTAGCGGTTGTAGTCACGGTCAATCATACGCTGTACTCTGTCAAGGACTGCGCCCTCGAACATTTCCATTCCCGCCGTCATTGCAATGCTGTTATAATCTCCGTCGTCAGCCGCTTCAAAGCTGCCGTGAGCCTCGATATCCGCCTCGGAAATCACATAAAAGCCCAGCTCCTCGCATAACTGCAGGAAAACGGGTGCGTTGGGATAATGAGAAGTGCGGACAGCGTTTATGTTGTGCCTTTTCATAAGCAGCAGGTCTTTTTTCATCTGCTCCCTTGAAATTGCGGCGCCTGTTACGGGGTCGCTGTCGTGGCGGTTTACGCCCTTTATTTTTATTGCAGTACCGTTGAGCAGAAGCACACCATTTTCGGTTTTCACCTGACGGACTGCGATTTTTTCGCCGATTATCTCATTTTCCGTTTCAAGGACAAGCCTGTAAAGCAAGGGCTTTTCGCTGCTCCAAAGCTTAACGTCCTCCACGTTGAACAAAAGCCGCTCATCGGAAATTCTGAAGGAAAGCAGCGTTCCGTCGGGGTCGTAAAGCCGTGCGGTTACCTGCGCTGTTGTATCAAGAATTACCTCTATTTCGGCAGTTTTAAGGTCGTCGGAAAAATGCTGATTTATGCGGTAGGAGTTGATTTTTTCCTTGGGTCTTTCAAGGAGATAAACGTCCCTTATTATGCCCGACATACGCCATTTATCCTGACATTCAAGGTAGGTTCCGTCGCACCATTTCAGCACAACAACGGTAATTTCGTTTTTGCCGCCGTGAACGGATTCGGTTACGTCAAAGCAGCTTGTGCAGTGGGAAACCTGACTGTAGCCTATGAATTTACCGTTTACATAAAGGTAAAAGCAGCTGTCCACTCCCTCAAAATACAGATATTTCTCCATATCGTTATATGGCAGCTCAAAGGTGCGGTGGTAGATTGCGGCAGGATTTTTGTCGGGAACAAAGGGCGGGTCAAAGGGAATGGGATAGCGGGTATTGACGTACCAGGCCTTGTCAAAGCCCTTTAACTGCCAGTTTGAGGGTACTTCAATCTCCTCGAGAAATTTGGTATCAGTGAGAAAATCTTCTTTTATGTCATTAAAGCTGTCAAAATATCTGAAGTCCCATCTGCCGTTGAGCAGGGTAAAGCGACCCGATTTTTCTCTT
>CAMDZU010000045.1 GCA_945910715.1 uncultured Clostridia bacterium | reverse complement strand
CTTTTCTTCATAGTCTTTTTTCCTTTCGTTAAATAATCTTTGTTTCGCATTTCATCTTTAACTTGCGTTTTTCAAGTGCCAAGGCCACCGCACTTGCACCGACGGCGCTGCTCTCCAACAGCTCCACCGACCTTGCAAAAACGTTTGTTGTATCGTAAAACGGGGTGTCCACCACGCTAACGTCATAGATTTTGCGGAATTTGTTAATACGGCGCTTAATGCCGCCGTCGCCCTCGTCCCATTCGTCGCCGTCCTTTTCAACGTCGAACGCAAAGGACATTTTGCTTATAAGACCGCTTTTTATGGACTTATAAACATCTCTGTTGCTCTGCGTGTCTATCAGCTCCGCACGGATTTTCAGCCCGATGTCGTCAACAATAAGCTGCAGCGAGTTGTTGCGAGTTCTCGCCATTATCATAAACTCATCGCTGTGGTTGTATCGAAGCGGCACGTCCGACAGGTCGGCATTGTTCAGTGCGCCCCGTGAAATAACCTCGGTGAATTTCACATCTCCGTAATCGTGGGTAGCAGGCTGTTCAAACGTCAGCGCATATCCCTCAATTATCATATTGTCGCTTTCTTCGTCCAAAGCTCTGAACTCCGCAAAGCGGATTTCGTGTTTATTTCTGTTCTTTTCCATTGCTTTCCTCTCCCTTTGCCGTTGTTGCAATTTTGCCAAGCTGATACTTGTCGGCAATTTCGCGGTTGACATAGTTCAGCGACTGATGTCTTATGTCGCCGCCCTCAAACGGCGGATAGCCGAACACGGCAAGTAGCTGATTGTCCGTAAGCCCGCCAAAGCGTGAAACTATATCTGCAAATTTAATCTTGTTTTCGATAGACGTAAACATCAGCCCACGCTGATAAAAAATTACCTCGTTTCCGACCTCTATTTCCCTGTCCGTGAACAGTGCTTTTGTAAACGCTCTGCCCAGGGAAATAACCAAAGGTTCAAGGGTCGTTTCATAAAACGCTTGATATTGTTCTTCGTTATACTCTGCGTTATATATCGGCAGCGAAACGCCATAGTTTGCAAGTATGCGCTTTTCGATAAACTCGACAGTTTCCTTGTCAATGGTTTTCGGGTTTATGGTAAACGGAATAACGTCCGTTTTTTGGTCTAATACGCAGAATGCCGAAGCATTATTTTTCAGCTTTTCTTCAAACTTTTCAATCTCGATTTTCTGCTTATCTTCGTCAAGAAGTGTGTTTATCTTTACAATTCCGCGCACCGAAAGGGCTGATTTTATGCCCTTGTCGATATTCTGAATAATTATATCGTCGGTTTTCAGTAGCTTTAAAAGTGCGCTGTTGTCGGCACGTCCGTTGGTATCTCCGCCCATAAACTCATTTGCACCGAAATCCTTGCGCCAATGGATAAGGTCCTTATATTTGAACGTGTAGCACTCGCTGCCGCCGAAACGCATATCAACGTAAATAGTGCCGCTTTCATCTTCCTTGAAGTCAACGCTGCTTGGCTTTAACGGGTAAAAGCCTGTGTATCTGCGCTTGTATGTGCCGTCCCCAAGTGGGATTTTATCGAACATAGGGTAAATAAAGACGTTTTTTTCGACTTCTCGGATATATAGAATTTTTTCAAGAAAATCCGTTGTTGTAGCCATAGGATAAGGGCTTGTCTTTAAAAGACGGCTTATCTCGTCGTTTACAACGGTCTGCATTCCACGGGAGTCTGTGCGTATATGCACCGGGGACAGCTTGCCCACCTCGTTGGCAATCCTGCGAATGCACGTCTGAACTATGTCGCTTGCATAGATGTTCTCGCCGAACTGCGCAAAAATCGGCAGTCCGCCGTTCATCATCTGCGCATACCTCGTTGTGCGATTGCCGCTTATTTTATTTTTCAGTGTTTGCAGCAGTCCCATTTTTGCTCCTTCTGTGGTTATATTGCGCCACATAGTCCATATAGTCCTTGCGGTGGCGGTCTAATGTTTCATAACAAATCATCAGCGTTACAGCGCCGTCAATCTTGTTTTCAGCCTGGTTTTCAGACTTAACCTTGACGGGCATTCGCATAGTTCCTGCGCTGTTCCATTTGCAGGAAACATTCTTCATACAAAAAATGTCCATGGGGTTTTGCCCGTAATTCAGCTGTTTTGTCTGCAAATCGGCTTCGCAGACGTTCATTGCGTTGGACAGGTCAAATCCCTGGTTGATTTTTTCAAGTTCAAATCCGTAATCGTCCATTTCGGACACAAAGCTTTTCGCCTGCCATTTGTCATAGCCCGTAAAAATAGCACGAATACGGTATTTTTTATACATAGCGACGAACCATTCAACAACGTCGCCCTGTTCAACCTCGTTGCCGTCGCACAAGGTCAGATAGCCTTGCTTAGCCCATTCTCTGTATTTTGTGTTTTCTTCCGCCCGAAAAGCAGGCAGGAAATAGTGGGAAATGGTATATTTCATTCTGCTGTCCGCGTCCTGCAGCAAAATTCTTGCACAGGTCAAATCGGACGTTTCCGACAAGTCCGCACCGCCAATTCCAAACCAACCCATAATTTCCGATATATCGAAATCCAAGTCGGTCTTTATGGTTTCATTTGTCAGCCAAGCCTGCGCCTGGTTTTGTTTTATGTTAAAATCCTTGGACAGCACAAAAGCACGCATACTTGTCGAGGTTTTCGCTTCTTCAAGCATTTCACGCAAAAAGGAATATTTTTTGAACTTGCCGACGCCCGGATTGGATTTTTCCCACGTCCGCTCGTCCTTGTATATTTCTTCCTCGCTGTCCTGGGTGTAAAGCCAAATAAGCCAACGTTCATTTTCCTTTTCGCCGTACAGCACCCGCCGAGCGTCCGCAAGGCGCTTGTCAAGGTAGCCGTCGTTTGTAAACCCCTCGGTGGTAAGCTCGAAATAAAGCGGCTCGTCCTGGGTGGAAAGCGCCTGTCTGATTGGCATAACAGTCTTGTCATCTTCCATTTCAAAGACTTCATCAACCGCACCTACGCCTATGTTTCTACCTTCCTTTGCTCCCGATTTAGCTGAAAGCTTTCGGATTGAACCTTTGTTCTGATAACTGAACTTGCCCTTGGTCTTTTTGTGCTTGGGGTTTCCAAACCACATACCGCGCACATTCCGTCTTGTGACGCGTTCAATGCTCGGACTTTCTTCCCTCATAGCGTCGATAGCGTCGTACATCAGCGCCGCCTGCTCAAAGTCGTTGCTTGCGCAAAGAATTTTCTTGCCCATTTCGCCGCAAAACCATTCCGCAAGGCAGATTGCGCCAATAAGCGGAGTTTTGCCGTTCTTACGGCCGACAAGAAACAGTACGCTTGAATACTTGCGCACCCACCGTCCCAACTCGTCGCTGTAAATCTTTATGGCGAAAATAGCTTCGATAAATGCTTTTTGGAAAAGCTCTAAAATAAATGGCTTACCTGCATAGGGCGCTTCGCTGTGCTTGCACTTTTTCTCAATAAACGCTATGCGTTTTTCACTGTCCTGCGGCTCAAACCGCGTTGGAACAGCCAAAACATTAGGCGTCCGAATTTCCGCAACAAGCTTGCGCAACATCATTTTCAATTCTTCGCCTGCGATTATTTCGCCCTTTTCAATAGCTTCGTAGTATTCAACAACCCACGAATGCGGTAAATCAGCCATACTTTTCTCCTTTGCGTATATAATAAACCCGTTTTTAAAAAATCGGTTATTTTTTTATAAATTGCATAAAAATCAGCCGAACCTGTGACGGCTCGGCTGCTGTTAAATTCTTTTTATGGCTAACGCCACATACCCTTTGCGCAAGCCGTAATCATTCAGCAAATATGTGATTATATAGCTTGCGTTTCTTATTGGATGGGGAATTTGACGGCCGTTATTGTCGATTGGAATAAACCGAATGACGTCCCCGACCTGGTAATCTCGGTCATTCTTCCGCACCTCAAAGGTCTTTTTTCCTCTGTAAACAGCGTCGCAAAACTGCTGCTGCAGCTTTATGTCGTGAACTTTCATACTTTAGCTCCTATATCGGGGAAAAATTCCCGTAGTTTGTTGAATATATCGGGATAATTGACCTGCAAAAACACCGCCGTTCCCTTGTCGAGCAGGTCACGGGACGTTATATAGCCCAGTCGGATAAATCTATCCTCGCCGTTGGCGTTTTTGCCCATATCAATCGGCTGTTTGCCGTAAATGGGGTGTATGGGTATATTCAGCATATAGGTTGCCGCCGCCACATCTTCCAGTCTGAACCATAACAACGGATAACAGCAGTCAATATGTCCCATACTTTCCGAACGGAACACCTGCCCCTTGACCCTTGCGGCTCTCATTCTGCGCTTGCTTTCATACGCCCTCACGCCCGTAAAGCACAGGTCTTTGTCCTTTGCGTATTCTCTCACGCTGTCGAAATATGCGCCGCTTTTGCCGAATGCCCGCTTTTGTTTGTCGGCGGCTAACTTTTCATAGGCCGAAAATGGGCTGCGAAATATATCGGGTTCAACGCCGATAGCCTTGCAGACGTTTATCACCGTTTCTTCCGTCCCTGGGAAAGACGCGTCCGAAATATGACACCACAATTTGAACGCTGTACCTGTCATTTTTGCGGCTTCGGCAACAAGAAAAGCAAGCACGTTGCTGTCCTTGCCGCCGCTGCAGGCCACATAAGCATTTTTGTGCAAGGTAAGCTGTTCAGCGCAAAGCTCAACCGCCTTGTTCCATTTCGTTTTAAATCGGGCGCTGTTTGAATGAATGCGCCCGATTTCCATAAAATCCTCAATCAGCATTGATAATCACCTTCGGAATGTAACACAGGGTATGGTTGCAGGGCTTCCAGGCAGGCGGCTTTATGGCGCAGTCGCCCAGGGTGTAAACCCTGCCTTTCGGGTCGTACTCACCCACGGGCATAGGCCGCATAAGACCATACTTGCCCTCGGTGCTCCAGTCCTCGCCGAATTCCTCGACAACCCATTCCTTGACATTGCCCCACCCTGCGGCAGGCTTTTTTCCTATTGCAGGAATATATGTCAGCAGGTCTCGAACCTTGTTAGCGTTGCCCATAGCGTAAAACTCGATGTCCGAAACCGTCCGTATAATCTGCGGAAAGTGATAGGCTTTTAATTCGCCCTTGGACGTGTCAATTTTACCGCCGCCGTCAAGGTACTTGGCGTTGCGCCCCGTGAAATCGGGGCGTTTATTCCAGTATTCAACGGTAAATCCGTACTGCTCGTAAAATCCGCAGCTTGCCGCATATCTTATGCCCAAATCGGTGGGCAGCTGTCTTAACGGCAGTCCAAAATTCATATTTGTACTGCCGTGCGGTCCAACGTCCTGCAGCACCTCGGGCGCGTACTTGGCAAACCAAGCGTGATACAGAATACAGTCGAAGAATATCAGACCATTTGCGCTGTTTATGCGGTGGTCGGACAACTTTGCGACGATTTTCAACGGCACAACGTTTGTTTTCATATTGGCGTTCCCCCGATAAAGGCAATTATTTCGTCCTTTTTATCAGCAAGAAATTCATTGTATTTTTCAAACGCATTAACCATTTCGGGTGATAAATCAATGCCGCCGCCACAGATTTTTATTGCAAGCCCATTGCAGCTGTAAATGTCAACATCGCATAAACCAAACCCTTTGCTGCTCATTCCACCAAGGACAGGGTCGCTTGAAAATTCGTACAGCGCCGCCACAAGCGCACCGATTTCAATTTCCGTAGGGTCTGCAAGGGCCATTTCGTGATAAAGCTGCGTCCCTGCGGCGTAATATTCGACCTCGTATCTCATCTGCTGCGGCTCTTTTTCCTTTTCTTCGTCGGCGTCAACATATTTGCCCAGGTTAGCGTTTTTCAAATCGTCCGTCCTGTTAAATGAAATAGTCCCTGTCATCTTGCGCCAGGACATTTCAAACAGTTCGGAATTTATTCCGTCAATTTCCGGGATAATGTTTTTCGTTTCGGCGCAGACGGGCAATGCAAAGGTCTGTGAAATCTTGCCTTGCAATATCTGATTTCCAACGCCTGCCCCGAGGATTGAAACCATCGGCAGCAGTTCGCGGTACTTCTTCGCCTGGTCTATGTCGTTTGTCAGACTGCCACTGATGTTGCCGCCCGAAAAAAGAATGTTAAACATCTGTTTTTTTACCTTAACGCCCAAAGCGTTAAGCAGATACCTTGCAGAGCAGTCCCGCAAAGCGCCCCGGAGAGCGTTGCCGTTGTAAGCGAAAATATCCTCGGCCTTGTTTTCGGGGGTCAAAATCTTGATAGTGTTCAGAAACACCGTTGCGCTTTCGCTTTCTCCGATGTGGGAAAGGGGCTGTTTTAGTGTAAAAATTGACTTTCATTTCATTCTTCAATCTCCTTTTCTTCCTTGCCGTTGTCAAACGGCTTTTCTCGTTCCAATCTGTCCCTTACAAGCAGAATAACATTCTGCGTTTTGTTGTAAATACATTCAACAACTTCCCTTCCCTGCTTTTCGTCCTCAAAAATCTCCAGTCCGAAACCTCTCTGATGTTCAGAAAAGGTCAGAATTTCGCCGTTGTCCTTAATGATTGCGTTTGCGGCTTCAACATCTCCCTGCAGCCAGTGGGGGTTAATTGTCCCGCAAGCCATTTTGCGCTTGAACGAATTTACAAAATCGTCAATGCCGTCGGCACGCTTTGCGGAGGCTTTGGCAAATCGTTCAATCTGCGCCCACATATCCACGCCCTGGGGACCTCTGTCCTTGTTCCTGCTGCGATAAATAACATAAATCAGCAGCGCCGCCTTTGCCTTTACTTCGCTTTCAGTCTGAAATCCAAAAAGCATTCTGCATAATCCTCCTCTGCTTTTTGAGCGAGGAAAAGTGCAAGCTGAAACATCTCGGATTTTCTGCACTCCGCAATGATTTCAAGCGCCTTTTCCTGGCTCATAATGTCATAGTTTTTTATGAAAAAACCGCCTATTCTTCCTGCTTCAATATCGGTCTTTACAATGCCCACTCCCCTTAAAGCTTCGATTTTTTCAATCAACGCCTTAAAAGCTTCAAGGTCAACGGGCACAGTCATTTCTTCAAGGCTGCAGAAAAAATTATCCCTTGAAAAAGATATTTTCGCCTTGCTGAACAGGTGTTTTTTCTGTGAAACGGGTACAATTGCCACAAATGGCGGCTGCGGCGGATTTATAAGTGCGTCCCGCATTTCCGCACGGTTGCACAGCCTTAATTCTTCGCCGTCTGCGATAATTGCATATCTGAACAGTGCTATACGTCCCTCGGGGTTCATTGCAAGGCAGAATGAACAAGCCTCGCAAATGTGCGTACCGTCGGGATTTTTATGTACAGCCCAGTCCATGTATGAACTGCCAAGCAGCTTTTTTACGGGAATGCCGCCTTTGAACGGCTTGCCGCAAAGGTTGCATTCGCCGACAAACTCGCCGTCATAGTTCGGGTGCTTTGTGGGGTCTGCAAAATTGACGTCTTTTACAATCCTGTTGCCCTTGGCGTCGGCTGTGGCATATTTTAACGGGTTTCCCGACTGTTTCCACGAATTGTAGATTATTTCCGAAACTTCCACGTTAAATTCTCCTTTTCTTGAAACAGCCGTAACCCACATCGGGCTTGCGGTCTGTTTCCTTGCACTTCAAGTAGTCCCTGCACTCGCGGCAGCGCAGGGATATAACCTTGCTGTCGTGGTCTTGGGTGTTGTTGGACTTGTAGTTATCCGCTCGGGTTGTTCTTATCCAGGACATAGATTTCTCCTGTTTATACAAAATTTTTCGGCGGTATTGGCAGTTTTTCCTTAATAGGTCGCCATAGGTGCAGGCAGTTTGACATAATGTTTACTTTTTCGCTTTTCTTCGGGTGGTACTGCACAACTGTTTCATATTCATAGAAAAACATATCCTTAAGCAGGCACATAATGTCCCAAGATGGAGTTTCTTTGCTCTTGTAAGGTGAAATGCTGACGTGTTCCCAACCTCCGCCATTGCTCCAAATAACAGAAGCATAAGGCTTTCTGCCTATGAAAATGCTGCCGCAGCCGCCGTCCCGTGCGGTTGCTTGTATCAGTAGGTTTGGTGTTTTTTTAAGTTCTTCAAGGGTTTTCATATTCAATACTTCTCCATTCTCGCC
>CAMDZU010000044.1 GCA_945910715.1 uncultured Clostridia bacterium | reverse complement strand
GGATATTTCAACTCACACCCCCACGTGGGGGGCGACCCTACAAATTGCATACAGTCCACCGCCCCACCACAATATGGAGGTAACAATCGGCTTTTTTCCGTGACGTCCCACAGAAAAAACCGCAAAAATCAACTTAATTCTCTGCGAACCCCACGGCATTTTCCCATAGCCGACAGTTCGCAATGCTGTAAAAAACCAATCCCCCGAGCCCTAAACAATCAGCACTCCCTCGGGATTATAGGTTTCCTTTGCCCCGAAATGCTCCACTCTGCGCTCCCAGTTGTTACCCAGATAATAAATTCGCAGACTGTCCTTTTCGGGGTCGATTTCGTTAAGAAGTCGGGCTTTTATTTTGAGGAATGTGCCGTAATCCGCCATAATCTCAAATACGGAGCATTGCACACGCTGTCCGTAATCCTGACAGATTTTCGCCACCTTCCGCAGCCGCTTTTTGCCGTAGCTGCTTGTGGTGGAAACATCATAGCTTACAAGCACCATCATAAAAATCACCTACTTCATAAGATAGCATGGGTATTCGTCCATTTCCCCTCGGATATATTTTGCAAGGAGGGAGCTTTGCACAAAGGGCAAAAGTCCGAACGGGATTTTCTCCTTAAGATATGGGTGAACAATCACCGTCCGCTTTTTCTCCTGCCAGGCGGAAATAACCTTGCGCTTGCCGTCCTTTGAAAGATAAACAGCGCCGCCGGGCTGGGGTTCAAAATCCTCTGCCGTAAGCTGCTTAAGATTTATCATCGTAAGCACCAGCCTGTCAATTGCGGAGCGGAATTCCTCCACCATATCGCAGGCAAGACTGCATCTGCCCGGGCGCATTGAGTGATAAAAGCCAAGATAGCTGTCAAGTCCCACACTTTCAAGGGCGGAAGCGCAGGAGCTTGTTGCAATGGTGTAGAGGAATGAAAGAGCGGCGTTTACTCTGTCGAGAGGCGGCCGTTTTGTTCGCATTGTAATGTGGAAATCCTCTTTCTGCTTAAGGATAAGCAGGTTGAAAATATCGAAATACGCCTTTGCGCAGCTTCCCTCAACTCCCATAAGGGACTCAATGTCATTGGTGTTATAGGCTGTTTCAATGCCCTTTTCAAGATATTCCACGCAGCCCGAAAGCCGTCCGTCCTCATCAAGCTGGGGGTAATCCCTCATTGTGCGTTTTATAAGGTATCTTGTGTTGGAAAGCTTGGCGGCAACGGTATTCTGCCGCAGAATTGGCGGCGGGTCGGCAAACAGCTTGTACTGGGCTGCACGGAGAAAAACATTGCCTCTTGATTTGCCCTGAATTCGTGAAAGAAACTGTCCCTCGGGGGAAAGAAAGCTCATTGCAATACCCATTTCGGTGCATTTTCCCATAAGGGCGGGTGACATTCCCTGATAGCTGAAGCAGAAAATTTCCTCGATATTGGTAAAGGGCAGGCGGAATTTCACTTCCCCCTCCTTTTTGCAGAGGATATTCTCCCCCTCAAGGGCAAGATAACAGCTTTCATCAACGATATACAGGGTGTTAAGCAGCTTTTTCAAGTCGTTAGCCCCCTTTCATCGCCATTATCTCGGCTTTAACGCTGTACCTTCCCGTTTTTGCAAAGCAATAGTCGGACAGAGAGCAGCCCGAGCATTTCTGCCCTTTAACTCTGGGAGGAATATTGCCCCTTGAAATAATGCCCCGCATTTTTTCAAGGTAACCAAGCAGCTCCTTGTAATAGGCTTCCCCCTCTGTTTCAAAGGGCAGCTTTATCCGCCTTTTGGTTTCGGTGTAGTAAATATATCCCTCGCTCTGACAATGCCACATACTGTCAGCGCATATCTTCTGTGCGTAAACCTGCATTGCGTCCGATTTATGAAAAGTACCATCCTTTGGGGGCTTTGGCTTGTACTCGATTATTTTCACTCTGTACCTGCCCTCGAAGCCCTCTATTTCCACTCCGCCCTTACATTTTACAAATTCAACGCAGTCGGTAATGCCGAAAATGTCAAGGCTGTCGTTGTAAACCGCAAGGGAGCTTCTTGAAATTGTGCCGTCGGCTGAATTAAAGCTGTGACTGCCGTCGTGGACGTGGGTGTGCATAAGGTTTGCGGAAACCACAAAGGCGTTTTCCGCCCAGTCGTCGTTGACCTCCAGCAGCCCGAAACGTCGGGGGCAATACATATAGTGCTGTATTGCCCTTATGTTTATGGGATAATCGTTCATTCCTTATAAGCTTCTTCAAAGCCGTCCAGAATTTCAATGCCCTCGGGTTTGCCGCTTTCGTCAATTGTAACGGTATAGTCGGAATACTGTCTTGGCACTTCCGTATTCTTTTCCACCCTTACAAGGTCGAAAAGTCTGCTTGCAGGCGCATTTCCCAGTATGCCTGCGTGCCTGAAGACAATAAGCTTTCTAAGGCTCATTTTTCCTCTTGCGGCGCTTCTGTCATACTCGAACATATTTACGATTGCTTTCCACAAAAGCTTAAGGTCGTTGTCGTCAAAGCCTGTTGTCTGGGCTAAATTTGCATTGATAAAGCCCTCCGCTCTGTACAGTCCGTAGGGGACGATTGACTTTTTGCCCATTTCGGTTTGGTTGCCGTCTCCGTGCTTGGTCTCAGTTGTAATTGCCTGTCTTGTGATTGTGATTTCCTGTGGGAAAATGGGGTCAACGCTCTTTCCGAAGGTAAGCTGAACAGGGCCTCTTACAATTCCGCACGGGTCATCCCCTGTGCTCATAACTGCACCGAATGTTCTTACGTCATAGTAGTTTCTGCACATATAGTCCCTTGCCGCTTTTACGTCGTTGGAAATTTTGCCTTTCTGATTTTCGGCAAGACCAAGAGCTCTGTAAGCGTCGGTAAATTTGCTGTTAAGCGCCCTGTCGGGGAGAACAAGTATATTGTTCTGTTTCTCCGCATTTTCCTCGGCAGGCACAAGCTGAACATAGTTTCTTATCTTCCTTTTAAGGCAAACGTCCGTAACAATTCCGAGAGAGGTTTCGGGGTCGGTTCTCGGCATATTGCCTGCGTCGGGGTCGCCGTTGGGGTTGCCGTTTTCAACGTCGAAAAGCATTACAAATTCGTATCTGTTCTTGATAGGTTCCATAATATTTTTCCTTTCTCAAATAAATTATTCCGTTTCTTTTTTAGTGTAAAAAGCGTTGTTCTGCTGATAATAGCCGATAATGAATTTTCCCTGTTCGTCAAGGGAAAGAGTTGATGGGAAGTCGCTGTCCAGAAGCTCCATTACCTGTGAAATTGCTTTCTGAACGCCTATGTGGTTTTTCTTTGACAGATGATGCTGAGCCAGCTTGAGCAGAGTGGGAAAAACCGACGAGGGTCTTGAACAAGCGGACGAGAAATATCTGTCCTTGATTGTTGTGTTAAGCTCTGTTCCTGCCGCATTTTTCTGCGCCATTTCCAGCGCCGCAAAAAGTCTGCCGCAAAGGTAAGCCGGGTTTTTGTTTTCCGTGTCCAGTGCCATTTTTATTTCCTCCTGTTTTCCTGAAAGCCTTGCCTTTCGGTTAAGGCAGGCCTTGATTATTCCTATACGGGTGTCGTTTAATTTAACAAACCTGCTTTTGTCGGTGTCATTGTCCGTTTTAATCCGCCTTATCACCGTGCTTAACAGCGAATCGGGATATTTCGTGCCGTTGAGTATTGAGTAAAACAATGCCGACGAAAGGGGAGAGGGGACTTTTTCGTTTGAGGACTTGGGGGAGATAAGCTCCTTTAAAATCCAATAAGTGCCTACCTGTCCGCCCTCCTTTACCGCCATATCAAGCTGATGCTGTTCGATATTTTTCAGTATATTGCCGAATTTGTCACGGACTATGAATTTCTGACAGATTCTTGAGCTGTTTGGGGTAAAGCCTGCAATGTAGAAAATCACGTCCTCATTTATTTCGGCGGTATCTGCGTTTTTGCCCTGTTTTGCCTGCTCCATAACCGATTTTAAAGCCTCATCAGTCTTTTTGACCTCATCTCCGTTAAGCAGCGACATAAACCAATCGCACTCCTCACTGTCGTCCTTTGACATTGCGAAAAACACAATTGTGGTGTCCTCAAGATAAATATGGTGCTTTTTGTCGCTCAGCAGATAATTGAGAGCGGAGGTGTATTTTTTCATTGCCCTTTCGGAAATGTTGCTGTTGTAGGACTGGGTTTTTCCGTAGGATTCAAAGGCGGTATCGTTATACATAACAAGAGCGCCGCCTGTGGAATTTCCCCCTGCGATTCCCTTTATTTTCTCGTGTATTCTTGCAATGGGCAGCACCTTGCCCTCAACGGCGCACATAGCGCTTACGCCGCCCTCGTCGCCGTCCTCATTGCCGCTGTTTTCGGCAATATATTTTCCCATAAGCTCCTTGTCCTCGTGAAGCTTTATTTCGGGGTGTCCGTCAAGGGCAAAGCAGAAATAGCTGCCCGAATAGTCCTTGCCGATTGACAGCAGCTCTTTGTTTTGGCATTGCTCCTCAGGTTTCCACCTTTCAAGGAAATTGCGGTAGGCTTTTACGATTTCCGACTCCATTCCCTCGCAGAAAGCAAGGTTTTCCTTTACAAAAGCCTGGTGGGATTTTTTCGCCTTATCCGTTTTATCCTCGGGAGTAAAGCCCTCTTTTTCAAGGTTAAGACCGAATATGTACAGCGGTCGGTGCTCGATTATATTGGCGCAGACGCAGGTTTTCTGGGTTCTTTTGGGGAGAATTGCGGAAACGGGCTTAAGGACTTTTTTGACCTTGTTATTTTTCTGAGGGATTTCAACTTCTTCCCTTATGCTCTGTATTCCGCTTATTTCCCCCTCGGGTGTGAGAAAAATCATAAAGCTTACGTCCTGTGCGGAAAGACAGTCTGGAATTACGTCACCGCCCTTGCCTTTCAGATAGTCGCTGTACTCGCAAAGCGCATTTATCAGCATTTTATCCCCTCCCTGTACCTTGCCACGTCAATAACTCCGTCAACCATACGGGGACGGTAATAAACCGCCTCCGCCCTGTCGGAATAAACGGGGTTATCGGGGTCGTTGTTTATGGGTCTGCCTCCGTCCTCGAAGTTGAGCCGATATAGCATAAAGCCCAAATCAAAATCCCCCTTTAAGCTGTCCGAAACAAGGTTATAGTCAAAATCCTCCACAAGCTCGATATGCTTTACGGGAAACTCTCTGCAGCCTAAAACGGGCTGTCTGAACTGCTGTCCGTTTTTAAGGCGGCGGAGAATTATATTGTAGTGCTTTTCCTCGTTTTCGTCCTCGTGATCTGATTTTATTCCCGTAAGCTCAAAGTGAAATTCAATGCCGTATTTCACGTTTTTGAGCAGCATTGCCGCTCGCTGACTTCTGTCCTCTGCGGCGATTATCTGCGGGGAATCCCCCTTGCCGCTCATCTGCCCCTTTACCGCCGAAAGGAGCACCTTGCTTTTTACCTCGTTGCGCCGTATGTTAACAAACTCAATGGGACTGAACACCACGATTCTGTCGATAACATAGCGTATTGCAGGCTTCCAGTAAACGCTTTTCAGCAGCCCCTCCAGCGCTCCCGGGGTAGGCACGTCGTAGCTTACACGCTCTACCTTCATTTCGGGCCTTGTAAAGCAGGCGTAATCTCCGTCCACCATTATCCTGAATCCGTAAGCCATTTTATCACTCCTAACACATAATATAGTTATCATCACAGCTTTCGCTGTAAACAAAGCCTTTTTTATCGCTGTACCTGCTCATATCCTCAAGCACAAGCACGCCGTTTATTTCTCTCACAATGCCCATTTTCAGTATCTCGTCAAGCTGATAGCCGTAAACCGAAACGCTGTACCGCTGAAGTGCCCTCATAACGGACATTTCTCCGTATTCAAGTCGCTGTACAAGCCCTCTGCTTTTCTCGTCACGGGGAATAACAATGCCCCTTGTGTCAGCGCCGATAAGCTCAAAGCTTTCCGCATATTTTCTGAATGGGAGGGAATAAAGTCCTGTGTCCCCAGCCATGCGGTAAATGGAATTTTCCTTAATCAGCTTATCGTTGAAGTCGAAAATACGTCCGTAATAATCCTCTATAACCTCGGGAGAGGTAATGTCACTTTCAAGGAGGGACTTGGCAATATTCGCCCTTATTCCCATATCGCCTTTAAGCCTGTTTTCCGTTTCAAAAACAAAGACCCTGCCGTTATCCCGTTTTCCCTCACGGTTGCACCGTCCTCCTGCCTGCAAAATGTTGTCAAGTCCCGCAAGCTCACGGAAAACCGCCTCAAAGTCAAGGTCAACCCCCGCCTCCACAAGGGAAGTCGAAACCACCGTGATTTTCTCCTTGCCAATAAGCGCCTTTATCCGCCCTATTACCTCTGAACGGTGCTCGGGGGTCATATAGGTGGAAAGGTGGAATTTCCTGCCGCTAATTAAGTCGTAAACCTTATGGGCGGCTTTTCTTGTGTTTACAACAATAAGTGCGCTGTCGTACTTTTCAGCCTCCGCCGCAATCGCCTCGTAGTCCTTTTCCCCTATATTCACATAGCCGCAGTTTCTGAAAGCCTCAAAGCTGCTTTTGTCGGTTATCAGCTCCTTTACCTGCGTACCCGGCAGAAATTCACGGAAAAGGGGCTTGTAGTCGGGCATTGTTGCCGACAGAAACAGCGCCTTGCAGCCGAAATATTCCGTCAGAAAGCCCACTCCCCTTATGCACGGCTTAAGGTATTTAAGCGGCAAAAGGTGCGCTTCGTCAAAGACAATTACGCTGTCCACCATATTGTGCAGCTTTCGCAGTCTGCTGCCTTTATAATGGTATAAGCTTTCGAAAAACTGTACCGTTGTGGTGATAATAAAGGGGGAATCCCAGTTTTCGCAGTTTCGCTTTATTTTCTCCGCAGTGCCGCTGTTTTCGTCGTCGCTGTCGGGGATAAAGTTGGAATGGTGCTGCAGAATATCCACCCTGTCACCGAAAATATCCTCGAAAATCTCCGCTGTCTGCTCAATAATGCTGGTATAGGGTATAACGTAGATTATGCGCTTTTTCTTCTCCTTGACTGCCGTTCTGAGAGCAATGTCAAGGCTGCACAGAGTTTTTCCGCTGCCCGTAGGCATATTGAGAATATTTATTCCCGAAAGGCTCTCTGCGTTTTCCACCGCCTGCAGAAGCAGCTCCCGTCTTGCCTTTTTTACCTTGGTGTCCGCCTTGAAGGAGTTAAGCTTTTCCTCCACAGCAGTCAGCGCCTTTTCAAAATCCCCCTTGCCTCCTCGTGACAGTTTTCCGCTGCAGAAACGCTCCGTGTCTATAAAATCTGCGTCCGTAAGGCAGGAGAAAACATATCTTGTGAAAAAGCAGTACAGCTCGGTAAGCTCCTCCTTTGAGCCTGCTTTTTTAAGCAGCTCCATAAGCTCCCTTTCATCGGGGAGAGCAATTTCCAATTCCTCTTTATAGGCGGAATAATCCTCGCCTTTCCGCTTCATTCTTGCGGAAAGCGTGGGCATATCCTCGCTGTCGGCGGCGCTTCCCCCGTCGGGCAGCCCCGAGTGATGTCCTGCAATGCAGTATTCAAGCAATGGTGCGGAAAGGCTGTTTTTGGGGAACAGCGCCTTACATTCCTTTGCGCCGCAGACCGAGTGCTCGACCCTTGTGGGACTGCCGTTTATGTGCTGCTGAAAGGCGCCGCTGTACTTTCCTATGTCGTGCAGCAAAGCGGCGGTTTCCGCAAGCTTTGTAAGCCGTCCTGCGGCAAATTCCTCCGCAAGCCTTGCCGTGCCCTCAAGATGTTCCTTTACAGACTGGATTTTTCCGTCCTCGGTTTTGTGAGCCGTAAATTCCATTTTGCCCTCCTTTTTTTGATACGGCGGCGCAAAACGCCAGCGCATATTTATTCCTTATTTTACTATATCATAAGCAGCTGTCCTTTATTATGGACAATAAAAGAAATTTCCGCACCTTATTCGGTTTGTTTTTATAATTATATCACTTTACTGTGATGAAACCATTACTCCTTTTGTCGATTTCTGTCGAAAATGTCAACATTTTCAACAACGTTTTCAACAATCGTTGCTACATTTTTATAATTTATAGCTAATTTTATTATACCACAGCCTGTTGTCCTTTTGACAGTACAATAGAAAATGAAACATTTTGTCCGTTCTGTTTGTTTTATTGTCGGGTGCGCCTTTGCTATTGACAATAACGCTTATAATATAGTATAATATAGGGTGATTTTCGGACGAGAGGAAAGGGAGCATGAAA
>CAMDZU010000043.1 GCA_945910715.1 uncultured Clostridia bacterium | reverse complement strand
TGTTATCACTTTGAACCCGCATTTTTGCGGTGCGTGGGTTTATCGACAGTCTGAACCACTGCAAGTTTCTGCTTGCAGTGGTTTTTTTATTTACTCTGTCCGTAATAAGCGTTTTCTCCGTGCTTTCTTGAATAATGCTTGTCAATAAGCTCCTGCTGCATTCTTCCGTTTGCAAAGGGCACCTGCATTGTGTGCCATGCCATCATAGCGACCTCTTCAAGAACAACCGCATTGTGAACGGCCTCGAACACATTCTGTCCCCAAGCAAAGGGTCCGTGGGAAATTACAAGGCAGGCAGGATTGTCCTCGGGCTTAACGCCGTGCCTTAAAACGGTTTCCACAATAACACGTCCCGTTTCAGCCTCGTAATCGCCCTCGATTTCCTCTTTCTTTAAGGGTCTTGTGCAGGGGATTTCACCGTAGAAATAATCGGCGTGAGTTGTGCCGTAGGGGATTATGTCCATTCCCACCTGCGCCATAATGGTCGCCCAGCGTGAATGTGTATGTACAATGCCGCCGATTGTATCAAAGGATTTGTATAATTCAAGGTGCGTGGGAGTATCCGACGACGGGTTAAGCTCGCCCTCGACCTTATTTCCGTCAAGGTCAACCACAACCATATCATTTGGTTCCATTTTTTCGTATGAAACTCCCGACGGCTTTATAACTACAAGTCCGCTTTCACGGTCTATTCCCGATACGTTGCCCCAGGTAAATGTAACAAGGTTACACTTGGGCAGCAGCTTATTTGCCTGACACACCTGTTCTTTCAGCTTTTCTAACATATTACCCCTCGATTCACCAGCGGCGCTCCGCACTGGGGCAGCGGCTGATTTTCCGAACAGCCCTTACCTCAACAAAACAGCCGCATTCCGAACACATTCCGTTTACAAGGCTGTCGCAGTTTTTGCAAAGCTCAAGCCTTTCCCTGTACAATTCCTCGGAGCACTTCTGCTCGGTGGGAATAAGCGAAATGTATTCGTAAACGTTCTCAAAATATTTGTCCTTGTCAATTTCCGATAAAAGACACCTTTTACAGTATATCATTTTTTCAGTTCAATTGCAACTACTGAACAGGGGGGAATTGTAAATTTTATTCCGTTTTCTGTTTTTGTTAAAGCGTCAAAGGGTTTTATTACAACATTTTCGGGTTCGTCAAAGGTATTGTGAGCGTGAACCTCATTTGTGAGAATCTGCGCAGCCGCCTTGTCAAAGTCAAAGCCCGTAATCAGCGTTTCAATTTCCTTTTCCTCTGTAAGAGAAGCGTTGGAAATTGTAATGTGCATTTTTCCGTCCTTGACAGAAACAGACTGTGAAATGTCGGGCAGTCCGCTCTTGTCGTCAATAAAGCTGTCCGCAAGCATTGCGTCCTGATGCTCCTTGTACATATCGAAAACGTGATAGGTAGGAGTTTTCACCATTCGCTCGCCCTCGGTAAGGATAACCGACTGAAGAACATTTACGCACTGGGCAATATTCGCCATAACCACACGGTCGGAGTGATTGTTGAATATGTTCAGGTTTATTGCCGCAACAATGGCGTCACGCATTGTATTCTGCTGATAAAGGAAGCCGGGGTTTGTTCCCTCCTCAACTTCGTACCATGTGCCCCATTCGTCCACAATAAGACCGATTTCGTGCTTGGGGTCGTGTTTGCTCATTATTTCGGCGTGCTTGATAATCAATTCCTCCATATACAATGTCTTGCGTATGGTGGAATAATATTCCTCATCTCTGAAAACGGTTGCCTTGCCCTTGTTTCCCCAGTTTCCTGTGGGAATAGTATAGTAGTGCAGGCTGATTGCCTTTGTGTGCCATGGCTTAACGCTTTCAAGCAGCTTGTCCGTCCAGTTGTAATCGTCAGCGCTTGGACCGCAGGCAACCTTATAAAGCTCGTTTCCGCTGTAATTGCGGCAATAGGTCTGATACTGCCTGTATAAATCCGCATAGTATTCGGGGCGCATATTTCCGCCGCAGCCCCAGTTTTCGTTGCCGATACCGAAATATTTCAGCTTCCACGGCTTTTCCCTGCCGTTTTTGCGGCGCAGATCAGCCATTGGCGAAACATTGTCCGAAGTCATATATTCCACCCAATCGGACATTTCCTTTACAGTGCCCGAGCCGAGATTTCCTGCAACATAAGGCTCACAGCCCAGCACTTCGCACATATCCATAAATTCGTGGGTGCCGAAGCTGTTATCCTCGATAACTCCGCCCCAGTGGTTATTTACCAGCTTTTTGCGCTGAGATTTCTCCCCTATTCCGTCCATCCAGTGATAATCGTCCGCAAAACAACCGCCCGGCCAGCGCAGTACGGGTATTCTTATCTGTCTGAGCGCCTCAATAATGTCGTTGCGAATTCCCTTAGTGTTGGGAATCGGAGAGTTTTCACCAACATAAAATCCGTTGTAGATACATCTTCCCAGATGCTCCGAAAAATGTCCGTAGATTTCCTTATTTATTCTGCTTTTTAAATTAAGCGCATTTATAGTCAGCTTTGCCATAACTGCCTTTTCCTCCTGCTTTTTTTAATTATTATAAAATAAAATTCCGAACTTTGCAATGAGCAAAACTGCTTTTTACTGAACTTTTCTGCAAAAATAAAAATTTTTCCTGCAAGGTGTGGGGCTTAAGGGGTATTTCTTTATTGACAACCGCTTTTATTTGTGGTACAATAACCGAAAATAAAATCTGCAAGGAGAACAGCTATGCTTGAAAAGGAAACAAGGCTCCCGATTTTACCCTGTCCGACAAGGACGGAAACAATGTTTCTCTGTCCGATTTCAGGGGTAAAAAGGTAGTGCTCTATTTTTATCCCAAGGACAATACGCCCGGCTGTACCCGTCAGGCCTGCGCTTTTGCGGGACTTTACGGTGAGTTCAAGAAGAAAAACGTGGAGGTAATCGGCATAAGCAAGGACAGCGTTGCTTCTCATCAGAAATTCGCCGAAAAGCACGGACTGAATTTCGTGCTGCTTTCCGACCCTGAGCTTACCGCAATCAAGGCATACGGCGTATGGCAGGAAAAGAAGCTTTACGGCAAAATCGGACTTGGAGTAGTACGCACCACCTTTATTATCGATGAAAACGGAATTATCGAAAAGGTTATGCCTAAGGTAAAGCCCGATACAAATGCGGCTGAAATTTTAGCGGAGCTTAATGCATAACCCTTTATGCAAACAGCAGATGTCGAGAAACACACGCAGACAAGGAAAAAGCCCCGACAGGCGTACATAGGTACGTCGAGGGGCTTTTGACGCAGTAAGCAAAAATGCTTTCACAGAGCCGTTTTACGGCTCTGTGAAAAATTACTGCGTCGGTTATAAATAAAATCAGAGATAAGTCATTAAGCTTGCATTTTTGCGGTGCGTGAGTTTATCGACAGTCTGATCCCTCTGTTCAAACGAACAGAGGGAAATTTTTACACTATACCCATAAAGTATTCAACCGCAATTGCCACAATAACCACAAGAGCTGATATTATAAAGCCGTGAATCATAGGCGCAATGCCCGATTTTTTCATATCCCTGAAGCTTGTGTTAAGTCCTATCGCTGCAAGAGCGGCAACCATCAGAAACTTGCTGAGCTCCTTCATTCCCGAGGAAACCGCTGCGGGAATAAGCCCGAAGCTGTTGATTACCGCAAGGGCAATAAAGCCGAGAATAAACCAGGGGATTATTTTTGTAATGCCAAGCTTTGCCTTTACAGCCTCGCCCTCTGCGCCTGCTTCTTTCCGCTTTATTCTTGCGTTGATAAGAGCGAAAACAATAACGGTGGGGATTATTGAAAGAGTACGGGTAAGCTTTACCATTGTGGCAAAGTCCCCTGCTGCTTCCGAAAAGGCATAGCCTGCCGCAACAACGCTGGAGGTATCGTTTACCGCCGTGCCTGCCCAAAGACCGTATGCCATATCCGAAAGCCCCATTGCCTGTCCGATAATGGGAAACAGCACAATCATTGCCATATCGAAAAGGAAGGTAGCGGACATTGAGTAGGCAATGTCGCTGTCCTCTGCATCAATAACAGGGGCAATTGCCGCAATGGCTGAGCCGCCGCAAATTCCCGTGCCTGCTGAAATTAGGTTGGACAGCTTCCAGTTGATTTTCAGCGCCTTGCCCACGAAATGGCCTATTCCGAAGCAGGTCAGCAGCGTAAACAGCATAACGCACAGGGACATTTTGCCCACTTCAAGCACAATGCTTATGTTAAGGCTTGCACCGAGCAGAATAATAGCAAGCTTGAGTATCCGCTTTGAGGTGAATTTCAGTCCCTCCGCAAGCATGGGCTTGGGCTTCATAAAATGATTGATTATCATACCCATAAAAAGTGCGATTACCGACGCTCCTATAAGGTGAATTGGCAGCAGCATTTCTATTACCTTTGCCAGCGCCGCAATAACAAGCGCCAATCCGAAACCAGGCGCTAATCTTCCGATTTTTTTGATTACACCCATTTTGTTCTCCTTTGTTTTTTCTTCCTCTTGATTTTATCACAGATATATGATAAAATCAAATTATCATTTTATATCAGATGATAATTTAAACTTATCAAGGAGTGTTAAATGACAGATATACGGATAGAAACCTTTCTTACTCTTTGCAGAGTGATGAATTACCGCAAAACCGCTGAAATACTGAATATGACCCAGCCTGCTGTGACCCAGCATATACATTTTCTCGAGGAGCATTACGGCTGCAGGCTGTTTAATTACGACCGCAGAACGCTGACAATGACAAAGGAGGCGGAGCTGCTGAAGAAATACGCTGAAAATGTACTTTATCAGGAGAAAAAGCTGAAAGAAGAGCTTCTACCAAAAGAAGGGGTATCCCTTTCCATAGGCGCAACAAAAACCATTGGACAGTACGTTATTGCAGACCACATAGGGGCATTCCTTGACGGCGGCAACAGTATTTCCGTAACCATAGAAAATACGGAGGCATTGCTCCTTGCATTGTCAAAAGGGGAAATTGACTTTGCTCTTATCGAGGGCTTTTTCGACCGCAGCAGGTATTCCTCCACACTGTACCGCAAAGAGCCTTTTACAGGCTTTTGCAGCAAAAATCATCCCTTTGCGGAAAAAACCGTTTCGGTAAGCGAAATATTGAACGAGCGGCTTATTCTCCGTGAAGAAGGAAGCGGCACAAGAGATATTCTGGGGCAGCTTCTCGCAGGAGAAAATTACACCTTTTCGCAGTTCGGCAAAATCATTACCATAAGCGATTTCGGACTTATAACTAAGCTGCTTGAACAGAACAAGGGAATAACCTTCGCATACCGCTCGGTGGGGGAAAATAACGGTGCTCTTGCGGAATTCCGGGTGAAGGGCTGGGATATTTCCCGTGAGTTCAACTATGTTTATCTTGACGCTCCCTACTCGGAATATGCGGTAAAGACTTTTGACAAATACAGAAAATAATGCAATATCTTTATAAAGAGGCAAAAACTATGACGGAATTATTTCTCACCTTTTTTAAAATCGGACTGTTTACCTTCGGCGGTGGATATGCAATGATTGCGCAGATAAAGGAAACGGTGGTTGAAAAGAAAAAGTGGCTTACTGACGATGAGCTTACGGAAGTGATTGCCATTGCGGAATCCACTCCGGGACCTATCGCCATAAACCTTGCTACCTTTGTAGGCTTCAAGCGGAAAGGCTTTCTCGGCAGTCTTGGAGCTACTATCGGGGTGGTGCTTCCCTCGGTAGTGATACTTTATGCGATTTCCCTTTTCCTTGACGCATTTATGGCAAACAAGCTTGTTGCCTACGCATTCACGGGAATAAAATGCGCCGTCGCTTTCCTTATTATAAAGGCGGGCTGGGAAATGCTCGGAAAGCTTACTAAAAAAGCACTGCCCATTACGGTTTTCTGCGTTGTATTTACTGCAATGATTCTATTCGATATTTTTTCCGTTTCCTTCAGCTCAATTATTTTTATTGCCGCAGGAGGTCTGCTTGGACTTGCGCTTTACTCACGGACTGAAAAGGAGACAAAGAAATGATATATCTTACTCTTTTCCTTGAATTTTTCAAAATAGGTCTGTTCTGCTTCGGCGGCGCATTCGGAATGATTCCTCTTATAGAGGAAACGGTGCTTGCTTACGGCTGGCTTACGGAATCGGAATTTTTTGACCTTATCGGCGTGTGCGAGTCAACCCCGGGACCTATTGCCGTAAATATGGCTACTTATATAGGCTCGGTGCAGGGCGGAATTTTCGGCAGTATTGCCGCAACCTTGGGAGTTGTAACTCCCTCGTTCATAATTATTCTGATTGTTGCTTCAGCGCTGAAAGGCCTTACTCAAAACCGCTTTTTCAAGGGCTTTATTCAGGGCGTAAAGCCTGTTATTGCGGCGCTTATACTTTCAACGGGAGTACTGCTGCTTGCAAAAAGCTTTGGTTTTATGGTAGGAGAAAGCTTTTCTCCCGATTATGTTTCGGTAATTATTTTCGCAATGCTCGTTGGAATATACTTTTTATTCCGTAAGCTTTTCGGCAAAAAAATAGGGTCGGTAACGCTGATTGCGGTTTCTGCCGTATTTGGAATAGGAGTTTCCGTATTGGGCGAGCTTATGGGGCTAATCTGAAAAAATCAAAGTACTGAAAAAAGGACATAAGTCTTATGTATAATAATATCAGAAAAGAGGGTGATAAAAATTACACTTACAGAACGCTATGAAAAACTGAAGGGTCTTGTTACCGAGAGAAAATCCGAATTTGAAAGGCTTTGCAGTTTTGCGGAAAATGAAACGGAATACCTTACCGCTCCCGCAAGCTCACGCTTTCATCTGTGCAGAGAGGGCGGTCTGCTTGAACATTCCCTTAACGTTGCTGAAACAATGCTCAAGCTGAAAAAGGTCCTTGCTCCGCAAATCAGCGATGAAAGCTGCGTTGTTACCGCATTGTTTCACGACTTAGGCAAGGTGGGTATGCCCGATAATCCGTTATATATGAAAAATGCAGGCAGAAACGGGCGAGAGCCAAGCGTCCCATACAGCTATAATTCCGATATGACCTATATGAGCATTCCGCTGAGGAGCTTATATTATATACTGCCTATTTTTCCGCTGACTCCCGAGGAAACACAGGCAATTATGTACCACGACGGGCAGTATGTTGACGACAATAAATCCGTTGCCACAAAGGAATGTCCGCTTTTGCTGCTTTTGCAGTATGCGGACACATGGAGTACCTTTGTGGTGGAAAAATCATAGAATGAAGCCCGACGGCATAGTGCGATAACAAAAACCGCCCGACGAAATAATATGGATTTAATACTAATTCCTAATCTCCTTATAGACAAAGTCTATAAGGAGAGCCGCCTGAAAGGCGGCAAGTCAAAACCTATGGTTTTGACTGAATTAGTATTGAACGGCTTTCCTGCGGCTTTGCCGCACCCACCGCAAAGCGGTGGGATCAACCTATAGACAAAGTCTATAGGTTGATTAGGAAATAGTATAAGGCATTTCCAATATTTACAGATACAAAAACGCTCCGCTTAAACTCACAGTTCAAGCGGAGCGAATAATTATTTCAGAAAAATAGACTTTCTTTCTGCTTTGTATTCCTTGCTGGTAATGTGTATTGCAAGCTCCTCTGCAGAAGCGGCAAACGCCAGTCCGCAAACTACCCAGCCGTATATTTCTCCTGCTGAAATAATCAGCGAATATGGCAAAAGGAAAACCGCAAGTCCCGTCAGCTTGTTAAGATAGGTATGCAGGGAAGCGAAGCAATGATACTTTTTTGCCGCCGTAAGATATGAGGCTATCCGCACCGACAGAATAACTGCGGCGGCGCACCATTCGCCCCACGGAAGAATCGCCCACAAAACGGGAATAAGCTTTATCATCAGAACTCCGTAAAACAGTAAGTCTGCAATGCTGTCAAGCTTTGCTCCCAGGTCGCTTGCGGTACCTGTCCGACGGGCAATAAAGCCATCAAGTGCGTCTGTTATTCCTGTAAAAGTATATACAGCCAGAAACAGCGATGTCATAGGACTTAAAAAAAGAAGCCCCACAGTACCGATAATACGGAGCATAGTAACTCCGTTTGCCGCAGTCAGAATTTTTTTGTTTCCGTTTTCAGTTTTCGGCTGCATTATGATTCTCTTCCTTTTTCAGCTTTATTATAGTCATTATCAGCGAAATTGTCGAGCAGACAAAGCATATTCCGTAAAGAACTATACTGAGGATTTTGCCGTCATATATTCCTGCATATACGAGGGCTCCCCGGCACGCCATTGCAATGCAATTGCAAATTATGGCAATACCGCACAAAGATTGTGCGCATATTGCGCCGTCAGATTTTTCGTAAGAT
>CAMDZU010000042.1 GCA_945910715.1 uncultured Clostridia bacterium | reverse complement strand
GATTTACAGGCTTTGAGGCAATAACTGTCTGCGGACAGTTATTGAGCACGCACTATTTATGAATGAAGTCTTTTTATCAGCTTATAAACCACCGTGTTTTCCATAACCAGCGGCGATTTGTGAGCAAAGAAAACAATACCGTTGCAGGGAGATTCAATTTCCGCAATGACCCTGTTTTCGTAAGGGTGAAGTATTTCCGCTAACAGCTCGCCCTGTACAACGTCGTCCCCGGGCTGCTTAAGACGGCGGTAAATTCCGCTTGTGGTGGTGCGGACAGGCATTAAGCCTTCTTCGTCAAGAGTTGTGGCAATATATCCGCCGTGGCATTGATACTTTATCATACCCATTCTGGAAAGGAAACGCAGTACAGCCCGAACAGCCATCTGAGCGGAATTTTCGTCAATCTGCTCCGTTTCGTTGGTGTAAATTGAAAATGCGCTTGTATTGTGGATCTGCCAGTTGTAATTGAGAGTGCCCATATCAAAGGGTCTTGGCTTACGCAGGCAAATATAGGGCAGACCGAAAAGGTTTGCAAGGCTGGTGCTCTGATAGCCTGTTTCCATCATTCTGACGTGGGGGATAAAATCTCCCTGAATATAGAATGAAGCGAACTGTATGCCGTACTGATAGCCGCTGACCTTTTCAAAAACGCTGCTTGCAATGCGCTCGGTGGTTTCCCCGAAAGGATTGCCGGGAAATTCACGGTTAATGTCACGGTTATCCGTTGTCCAGAAGCGCTTTCCGATATTCATTGAGAAGTGGTTGAGAGAGGGAATAACCAGTATTTCGTGGTTATAACTCAGCTTGCCCTGTTTTTCAAGCTCGGTAAGGGCTTTTATTATCATTGAACAGACATAAAGCTGCTGAATTTCGTTGCCTCTTATTGCGCCCACGATACAGCAGGATTTTTCACCTTTTCCGAAGCGGTATCCCTGTATGTTGAAGCTGCCTCTGTAAGGGGATTCGTAGGTGTAGATTATTTCCTTGTTCATCTTGCACCTCCAAGTATTCTTGCAATAAGACTGCCGGTTGTAACAATGGGATATTCACGGAGAGTAAACACCATGCCGCTTACCTGAGAGAAAATTTCCTCCTCAATTTCTCCGGTAAAGGGGTTTACAATGTCGCCGATGTGCTCGCCTTTTGTAATGCCTATCCAGTGCTTTATAGCAGGGAGAAAAACACCGTTCTTTTCGGCGTGGATTACCGAAACATCCCCGTCCGTTGATACCATGGGATTTGACACGGGCTTTGTTTCGCCTGTCCAGATTCCCATATCAGCCATAACCGCAAAAATTCCGTCAAGAATCTGATCGCCGTATTCCTTGGAAATTCTCATTCCCACGCCCATTTCAACCACAACGGTAGGAACACCCAGCTCGTTCATTGTGTGAGAAAGGGAGGAGGGCTTTACTGCGCTGCTGTTTGCCACCCATATAAAGTCTGTGTTCAGCTTTTTTGCGTATTTCATCAGCTTTACCGAGTTTTCGGGAGCAACTCTCACCTGAGGTATTTCGCAGAGAAAAACGTCGCTGGAGTGAATGTCAATGCACAAATCTGCGCCTGCAATATCGTTTACCACCATGTGGGCAACGTGCTCTGCCATTGCGCCTGTTTCGCTGCCGGGGAAAATCCTGTTCATATCCAAATCAAACAGGGGAACGGACCGTGAAATTGCGTCAACGCCAAGGGGATTAAGGGCGGGATAAACGTCCACAATTCCCGAAAGATTGCCCATATTTGCATTTATGCGGCGGATAAGCTCGTAGCAGACGTACTGCCCCTCGATTTCATCACCGTGAGTGCCTGTTACAATGCAGATACGCTTTTCGTCGCCGCTAAGCTCCTTCGGGGCAAGGCGGTTCTTTTTTATGGTCATGCTTTCATCAATGGAAAGGTCGGTAGAAACAACGGTTTTCAGCAAACAAATTCTCCTCTCAACGCAAAATGCCCCAATGCTCTGCATCAGGGCGTCTTTGCCTTACTTCTGATTTACTAAGTAGTTCCATGAATCTCTGCACATCTGGTCAAGGGTTCTCTCAGCCTTCCAGCCAAGCTCCCTGTTAGCCTTTGCAGGATTTGAGTAGCACTGTGCAGCGTCGCCGGGACGTCTGTCAGTGATAACATAAGGTATTTTAACATTGTTTACACGTTCAAAGGTGTTGATTATATCAAGCACGGAGTAGCCGTTGCCTGTGCCAAGATTATAGGCATTGCAGCCTGTTTCGCTTCTTACCTTGTTGATTGCCGCAATATGACCCAGAGCAAGGTCAACAACGTGGATGTAGTCACGGACGCAGGTGCCGTCCGCAGTTGGGTAGTCGTTGCCGAAAACGGAAAGCAGCGGCATTTTGCCCGACGCAGCACGGAGAATAAGTGGCATAAGGTTATTGGGGATACCGTTTGGATCCTCGCCGATTTTGCCGCTTTCGTGAGCGCCGATTGGGTTGAAGTATCTCAGAAGGGCAATGCTCCAGCTGTCGTCAGACGCATAGAGCTGACGGCATAAATCCTCTATAATAAGCTTTGTGCTGCCGTATGGGTTAATTGCGGAAAGAGGGAAATCCTCTGTTACAGGCACAGTTTCGGGTATTCCGTAAACCGTTGCGGAGGAGCTGAAAACCAGCTTCTTGCAGTTGTATTTCTTCATTGTTTCAAGAAGAGCAAAGGTGCAGTCAAGATTGTTTCTGTAATACATAAGCGGCTTTAAACAGCTTTCGCCTACTGCCTTGTAGCCTGCAAAATGGATTACCGCTTCAATGAAGTTTTCGCTGAATATTTTGTCCATTGCGTCCTTGTCGCATACGTCCGCTTCATAGAATTTGCAGTCCTTGCCTGTTATTTCCTTTATAAGCTCAACGGCTTTTGGCTTTGAATTGTAGAAGTTATCAACGATAACCACGTCCTCGCCTGCGTTAAGAAGCTCAATGCAGGTATGAGAGCCGATATAGCCTGCGCCGCCTGTTACTAAAATTGCCATAATCCATCCTCCTCTGTAAATGATTACATAAGATTATTATATCCACATTTTGTCCAAAAGTCAATACAAAATAATTGTAACCCTTGCAAAAAAGGAATAATAAGAGTATAATGTAAATATCAATATAAAGGACGGACATTATGAGCAACATTACCTACAAATACATAAAATCCAACAAGGACGTGCAGACCTACATAAGCATGGCGGACGCTTCCTTAAGCTCAATCGGCTACACCGAGCACAGCAACGCTCACGTTGAAAAGGCGGCGCAGACCGCTTATATGATATTGTCAACCCTGGGCTATCCCGAGCGTGAATGCGAGCTTGCGCAGATTGCCGCATATATGCACGACATAGGCAACGTAATCAACAGAATCGACCACGCACAAAGCGGCGCAATAATGGCGTTCAGACTGCTTTCAAATTTAGGTATGCCTGCGGAGGAAATTGCAATAATCGTTTCCGCGATAGGCAACCACGACGAAAGCACGGCTTATCCCGTTAATCCTATTGCGGCGGCGCTGATTATTGCGGACAAAACGGACGTAAGGCGCTCCAGAGTGAGAAAGCCCCTTGTGGAAGACGACGCTGTGGGCGTTCAGCGTACCCACGACCGTGTAAATTATGCCTGCGTTGAATCAAGGGTGTATTTTTCCGAGGACAAATCAGCCCTTGTGCTTGAAGTGACAATCGACGAAAACATAAGCTCCATTATGGAATATTTCGAGATATTCATGGAGCGTATGAAGCTTTGCAGAAATGCGGCAAAGACATTAAAGCTGGAATTTCACCTTGTGATAAATAACAAGAAAATTGTGTAATAATTTTCAGCAATTATTGACAAAAACCACAAAATATTGTATAATATAATTGGTTAAAACCAAATCAGTTAATCAGGAAAGGAAATTATGCTATGAAATTTTGTACCAAGTGCGGAGCACAGTGCGAGGACAGCGCAAACTGCTGTCATATCTGCGGAACAAGCTTTGTTCAGGCAAACGCTGCAGCTCCGGTAGCAGCTGTTGACCCACACGATCACACAGCTGAATTTGACCCCAAGGACATTTCCGAAAACAAGGTAGTTGCAATGCTTTGCTATCTTCTCGGAATATTTGGTGTAATAATCGCTTGTCTTTTATCCACCGATTCCAAGTATGTGAAGTTCCATGTAAGAGCCTGCCTCAAGATTACGGTTATCGAAGCGCTTTTAGTTTTCGTTAATATCGTACCGTTCATTGGCTGGCTTGCATACATTGTCTGCACAATTATCTGCGTTGTTGTCAGAATCATCGCATTCTTCAACATCTGCGGCGGCAAGGCAAAGGACCCTGCAATTATCGGTTCCTTCGGCTTTTTAAAGTAATATCTCTACATAAAACGGGCTGGTGTCTATGCAAGACATCAGCCTTTTTTATTTCAACTCATTTCAAGCAATGCTTCCGCGCAGCGTATTCCGTCAACCGCCGCCGAAACGATTCCTCCTGCGTAGCCTGCACCCTCTCCGCATGGGAACAGGCCCTTTACAGATAGGGACTGGCAGCTTTCGTTTCTATCAATGCGGACGGGAGAGGAGCTGCGGCTTTCAACGCCTGTAAGAATTGCGTCCTCGTTTTTGAAGCAGGAGATTTTTTTCGCCATTTCGGGAATACCAAGCCGCATTGTTTCCGTAATAAACGAGGGCAGATAGCTGTCGGGAAGGGCAAAGCTTGTACCCGGCAAATAGGTTGGAAGCACATTGCCGAATGAAGACGAAACCCTGTTTCTGAGGAAATCACCCACAAGGGAAACGGGTGCGGAATAATTGCCGCCGCCTGCTTTAAAGGCAAGCCGTTCCGTTTTCTGCTGAAAATACATTCCTGCAAGGGGATCATCTTCGGGGAAATCCTCGGGCGTAACTCCTACAAGAAGAGCGCTGTTTGCGTTTCTGCCGTCACGGGCAAAGCAGCTCATTCCGTTTGTTACAACGGTATCCGGCTCGCTTGCGGCGGCAACAACCTGTCCCCCGGGGCACATACAGAAGGTGTAAAGGCTTCTGCCGTTGGGGAGATGTATCGCAAGCTTGTAGTCTGCTGCGCCAAGAGCCTTGTGCTCCGCAAAATCACCGTACATAGAGCGGTTAAGGTCGGCCTGGAGATGCTCAATGCGTACTCCCACCGCAAAATGCTTTTTGGACATTGCAACCCTTTTGTTGTTCAGCATTGTAAAGGTATCACGGGAGCTATGACCTATTGCGAGAATTGCCCTGTCTGTTTCAATTTCCGTCTTCACGTTGTCCTTTTCGTAAACCACAGCGTTTATTTCACCGTTTTTAACTCTGTAATCGCAGAATTTCGCTCCGAAAATCACTTCTCCGCCGAGAGAGATTATTTTTTTTCGGATATTTTTTACCGTTTCGGAAAGCTTGTCCGTACCGATATGGGGCTTGGCAAGGTAGAGAATTTCCCTTGGTGCGCCGTTTGAAACGAGCTCCTCAAAAACATAGCGTATGCGCTTGTCCTTTGTGCCTGTGGTAAGCTTGCCGTCGGAAAAGGTGCCAGCGCCGCCCTCGCCGAACTGCACATTGCATTCAGGGTCAAGCTGTCTGTTCAGCCAGAAGCTGTCCGCCGCCTTTTTCCTGCTGTCAACGTCATAGCCTTGTTCAAGGACAACAGGCCTTGCGCCTGCCTTTGCTAAGATAAGCGCTGCAAAAATTCCTGCAGGGCCGAAGCCCACCACAACAGGCCGCTTGTTTAATTCAACCTTTGCAGGCTCGGGGCAGAAATAGGGAACAAAAGGCGTTACCGAGCGGTTTTTGCGCTTTAAAATGCGGCTTTCGTCCTTTATTTCGGCGGTAAAAGCCATAATGAATTTTATGTCGTTTTTCTTCCGTGCGTCAACGGATTTTTTAGCGATCTCAAGCTTAATAATGCTCTCGGGAGCGATTCCTGCCGCCTTTGCCGCAAGCTTAATCAGAAGCGAAGAGTCGTAGTCAAGGGGGACGGAAACGTCTGAAATTTTTATCATGCTTTTCTCCTTGATTTAATAAATTCAGCGGCGCTTTTTCCTGCAAGACAGCCGCTTGCCCACGCCCAGTGAAGATTATAGCCGCCGCAGTCGCCGTCGGCGTCGATTATTTCTCCTGCAAAATAAATCCCATTAACAAGCCTTGAGCATAGCTTTTCATCAATTTCCTCCCCGAAAACACCACCGTGAGTAACCTGTGCGGAGGTAAAGGCGGAAAGCCCGTCAACGCTGAATCTGCGGCATTTTATCAGGGCGGCAAGTCTTTTTATATCCTCGGGTTTAAGTGAAGAAGACTTGCTGTTAAGGGGCAATGAAACAGCTCCTTTCATAAGACTTTGCCCCACTCTTTTCTGGAAAATTCCTGTGAGCATATCTTCAAGAGCACATTCTCTGCGCTGTTTTTTTATGCTGAATAGCAAATCAAGCAAGCTATTATAGTCATATTCAGGCATAAAATCTACGCAAATGCTCATATCCGAGCCATATTCCGCCGCAAGGGGAGAAAGGTTGAAAATGCAGATACCCGACAATGCGTTGTCGCTGAACTGTATTTCACCCACCTCGGATTTAAGCAGCTTTTTGCCGAGGTATGCGCTTACCTTGCAGTTTACACGAAGCCCTTTCAGCGCCCTTACCATACTGTCATTGCACTTTATGGGGGCAAGGGAGGGGAGAGGCTTTATAATTTTATGCCCCAGTTTTTCCGCTAGAGCAAAGCCGCTGCCGTCGCTGCCCATTGAGGGAGAGGCACAGCCCCCTGTGCAGAGGATAACCGCTTTTGCAAACAGGCTGTTGTTTATGAGAAAGCCGCCTTTTTCGGCTGATATACTTTGCACGCTGTAATCGCAGATTTCCTCAACCCCAAGCCTTTCCGCCTCCAGCCTTAATGCGTCAAGAACAGAGGTAGCAGCGTTGCTGTAGGGATAAACACGTCCCTGCGAGTCGGAATAGGTAAGCAGTCCCAAGCCCCCGAAAAAGCTTTCCGCTCCCTCAAAGCCCACTATTACTTCCGAGAAATATGGGTAGGAGGTGCGGTAGCTTTTTTCGGTTATTTCGGTGTGGCTCAGGTTACAGCGGCCGTTTCCCGTTGCAAGCAGCTTTTTGCCTGTTCGGGGCAGCCGCTCGATTATAACGACTTTTCCTGCGCCATTCCTTGCGGCGGTAATTGCGGCAGCAAAGCCCGAAGCTCCTCCTCCTATAACTGCAATGTCAGCGTTAAGATTTTTCATCTGCGTACTTCCTTTTTTAATGTTAGTATAAGTATAGCACATTTTCCGACATTTTACCAGTAAAAAAATTCCCCTCGCCATAAATAATGGAAAGGGGAAAGAGTTTAGTATGCTGTAAAAACAAAAAATCTTGCCTGTTTCAAATCCCGCCGTTACACAAGCATTGCAATCAAATCAGCATAATAATAGGCGGAATTGCCCGGGGTGGCACACCCCAAGGCGGAATTGCCCGGGGCGGCACACCCCAAGGCGGAATTGCCCGGGGCGGCACGCCCCAAGGCGGAATTGCCCGGGGCGGCACGCCCCCTATATGGACTGGGCTGTGTAAAGCTTGTAGTAGTCGCCCTTTTTTGCAATAAGCTGGTCGTGTGTTCCTGCCTCGGTAATGCCCTTGTTGGAGATGTACATTATCCTGTCGCAGCTGCGGACGGTGGAAAGGCGGTGAGCGATAATAAAGGAGGTTCTTCCCTTAAGCAGGTGGTTAAGACCACGCTGGAGATAGCGCTCGGTTTTTGCGTCAATGGAGGAAGTTGCCTCGTCAAGCACCAGTATTTTCGGGTCGGCAAGGATCGTTCTTGCAAAGGCGATAAGCTGCTTCTGACCCTGTGAAAGTCCTGCGCCTCGCTCCTTGACAACGGTGTTGTAGCCGTCCTTAAGCTTTGTTATAAACTCGTCTGCCCCTACGATTTTGCAGGCGGCAATTGCTTCCTCGTCCGTTGCGTCAAGACGGCCGTATTTGATGTTGTACATAATTGTGCCGCTGAAAATAAAGCTGTCCTGTAGCATAATTCCCATTTGTGAACGGAGAGAGTACAAGGTTGCCTTTGAAATATCATTGCCGTCAATAAGCACCCGTCCGCCGTTCAGATTGTAGAAACGGGAAATAAGATTTACAATGGTGGTTTTGCCTGCGCCCGTAGGTCCTACAAGAGCAATGCTTTCGCCTGCCTTTGCGGTAAAGCTTACGTTTTCAAGGACGTTAATGCCCTCCTCGTATCCGAAGGTTACGTTTTCAAAGGCAACGTCACCTTTTATTTTCGGCATTTCAGTTGCGCCTATTTCGTCCTTTACGGTAACAGGCTCGTCAAGGGTCTCGAAAATACGTTCAAGATAAGCAACCGCATTTATAAAGGTGTTCATAAGG
>CAMDZU010000041.1 GCA_945910715.1 uncultured Clostridia bacterium | reverse complement strand
GGATTCGAGGTCCGTGACGTACACTATTCCCACTACGGAAGAATGTGTCCTATCGAAACTCCTGAAGGTCCTAACATCGGTCTTATTTCCTACCTTGCTTCTTTTGCAAGAATAAACGAGTACGGCTTCATTGAAGCACCGTACCGCAAGGTTGACAAGGAAACAGGCAAGGTGCTTGACGAGGTTGTTTATATGACAGCCGACGTTGAGGACTTATATACAATCGCACAGGCAAACGAGCCTCTGGACGAAAACGGCTGCTTTGCAAGAACCCGTGTAACCGCACGCTGCCGTGACGTAATTCTTGAAGTTGAGCGTGAAAAGGTTGACTTCATGGATATTTCGCCTAAGATGGTAGTTTCCGTTGCGACAGCAATGATTCCGTACCTTGAAAACGACGACGCAAACCGTGCGCTGATGGGCGCGAACATGCAGCGTCAGGCAGTGCCGCTTATGGTAACACAGAATCCTATTGTCGGCACAGGTATGGAATACAAGGCGGCAGTTGACTCGGGAGTATGCGTTCTTGCCAAGGAAGACGGTTATGTAGGCAAGGTAACTGCCGACTGTATTACAATCGTTGACGATTTCGGTCAGGAGCACAAGTACGAGCTTATCAAGTTCAAGCGCTCCAACCAGGGTACCTGCATCAACCAGCGTCCTATTGTTGAAAAGGGCGAAAAGGTTACAAAGGGTCAAGTTATCGCAGACGGTCCAGCAACAAGCAACGGCGAAATTTCTCTGGGTAAAAACGCTCTCATCGGCTTTATGACATGGGAGGGCTACAACTACGAGGACGCCGTACTCATTAACGAGAAGCTTGTTTACAACGACGTTTACACATCAATTCATATAGAAGAATACGAGCTTGAATGCCGTGAAACAAAGCTCGGACCCGAAGAGATCACAAGAGATATTCCAAACGTAGGCGAGGACGCTCTCAAGGATCTTGACGAAAGAGGTATTATCAGAATAGGCGCAGAGGTTCACTCGGGCGATTACCTTGTAGGCAAGGTAACTCCGAAGGGCGAAACCGAGCTTACCGCCGAGGAAAGACTGCTCCGTGCAATCTTCGGCGAAAAGGCAAGGGAAGTCCGTGATAACTCACTTAAAGTTCCTCACGGCGAAAGCGGTATTATTGTTGACGTAAAGGTGTTCACACGTCAGAACTGCGATGAGCTTTCACCCGGAGTTAATATGGTTGTACGCTGCTATATCGCTCAGAAGCGTAAGATTTCCGTAGGCGATAAGATGTCCGGCCGTCATGGTAACAAGGGTGTCGTTTCCAGAATTCTTCATCAGGAGGATATGCCGTTCTTACCCGACGGTACTCCGCTGGATATTGTTCTTAACCCGCTTGGCGTACCTTCCCGTATGAATATCGGTCAGGTACTTGAAGTACACCTTGGCTATGCTGCAAAGGCACTTGGCTGGAAGATTATGACGCCGGTATTCGACGGCGCTCACGAAGAGGACATCAGAGAGTGCTTCAGAATGGCAGAGGAGTCCCGTGAAAACTATCCCGATAAGAATTCTCCAAGAATCGACTTCTCAAAAATTCCAATGACTCAGGACGCTAAGACTCAGCTTATCGACGGCAGAACAGGCGAGAAGTTCGACAGCCCTGTAACAGTCGGCTATATGTACTACCTCAAGCTTCACCACTTGGTTGACGATAAGATTCACGCTCGTTCAACAGGTCCTTACTCGCTGGTAACTCAGCAGCCTCTCGGCGGTAAGGCTCAGTTCGGCGGTCAGCGTTTCGGTGAAATGGAAGTTTGGGCGCTGGAAGCTTACGGCGCAGCTTATACACTTCAGGAAATCCTTACAGTAAAGTCCGACGACGTTGTAGGACGTGTAAAGACTTACGAAGCAATTGTAAAGGGCGAAAACGTTCCGAAGCCCGGCGTTCCCGAATCCTTCAAGGTTCTTATAAAGGAGCTTCAGTCACTTGGTCTTGACGTTAAGGTACTTGACAAGGACGATCAGGAAATCGACCTTAAGCAGTCCTTTGACGATGACGACGAGGTCGGAATGGTCAGCGCTGATGATTTTGAATACGTTACAGACGAAAACGATCTTGACTCAGGCTTTGTTCCCGAGGGCGAAGAGGATTCCTACTACGATACGGACGAGGATGAATTTGATGATGACGAGGACAGCGACGAGGCTTTCTTCAGAGAACATCCTCTGGATTTTGATCTTCCTGTTTCCGACGGCGATGACGACGAATAAAAACAACTGATTTTATAGAATTGAGGTTTACAAATTGGGATTTACTGAATTTGAATCAATGAAAATCGGTCTGGCTTCTCCTGAGCAAATCAGAAGCTGGAGCTACGGCGCTGTTGAGCGTCCTGAAACAATCAACTACCGCACACAGAAGCCTGAAAGGGACGGTCTTTTCTGTGAAAGAATTTTCGGGCCTCAGAAGGACTGGGAGTGCGCCTGCGGAAAATATAAGAGAATCCGTTTTAAAGGCAAAATCTGCGAGCGCTGCGGCGTTGAGGTTACACGCAGCAAGGTTAGACGTGAGCGTATGGGTCACATTGAACTGGCTGCTCCCGTATCTCATATATGGTATTTCAAGGGTACACCGTCAAGAATCGGACAGGTTCTTGACATTTCGCCCAAGCGCCGTGACGAAGGACTTTACTTTACAAAGTATATCGTAATCGATCCTGGCGTAAACACAGGTCTTGTCAAGTGCCAGCTCCTTTCCGAAAAGGAATACGCTGATATGAGAGAGCGCTATGACGACGGTTTCCGTGCAAGCATGGGCGCTGAAGCTATCAAGGAGCTCCTTATGGAAATCGACCTTGACAAGCTTTCCGAGGAATTAAAGTCAGAGCTTGACGGCACACAGCAGGGTCAGAAGCGTGTTAAGCTGTTAAAGCGCCTTGACGTAATTGAGGCCTTTAGACAGAGCGGTAACCGCCCCGAATGGATGATACTTGACGTTGTTCCCGTAATTCCTGCGGACATCAGACCTATGGTGCAGCTGGACGGCGGTCGTTTCGCAACCTCCGACCTTAACGATTTATACAGACGTGTTATCAACAGAAACAACCGTCTTAAGAAGATGATCGAGCTTCACGCTCCCGAAATCATCATCAGAAACGAAAAGAGAATGCTGCAGGAGGCTGTTGACGCCCTTATCGACAACGGCCGTCACGGCAGAGCGGTAACAGGTCCGTCAAACAGACCGCTGAAGTCCCTTTCAGATATGTTAAAGGGCAAGCAGGGACGTTTCCGTCAGAACCTGCTCGGTAAGCGTGTTGACTATTCGGGACGTTCCGTTATCGTTGTAGGTCCTGACCTTAAAATGGATCAGTGCGGTCTGCCTAAGGAAATGGCAATCGAGCTGTTCAAGCCATTCGTAATGAAGGAGCTTGTTGCAAGAGGCCTTTCCAACAACATCAAGAGCGCAAGAAAAATGGTTGACAGAGCAAAGGACGAGGTATGGGACGTTCTTGAAGACGTAATCAAGGATCACCCCGTTCTCCTTAACCGTGCACCTACACTTCACAGACTTGGTATTCAGGCTTTCTCTCCTGTACTTGTTGAAGGCCGTGCTATCAAGCTTCATCCGCTGGTATGTACAGCTTACAACGCCGACTTCGACGGCGACCAGATGGCTGTTCACCTCCCCCTTTCCAATGAAGCACAGGACGAAGCAAGAAATCTTATGCTTGCCGCAAACAACCTGTTAAAGCCCTCTGACGGACGTCCTGTTGCAGTTCCTACACAGGATATGGTACTGGGCTCATACTATATTACACTTTACAAGCAGGCCGAGCCCGGCGAGGGCAAGGTATTCCGTGATTTCAACGAAGCTCTTATGGCTTATCAGGAGCACCTTGTAACACTCCAGTCTGCAATCAAGGTTCGTGTAACCAAGGACGTAGGCGAGGAAGTAATCACAAGAATTATTGATACAACAGTGGGCAAGATTATCTTCAACGAGCACATTCCGCAGGATCTGGGCTTTGTTGACAGAAGCGACCCCGAAAAGATTCTTAACCTTGAAATTGACTTCAAGGTAGGCAAGAAGCAGTTAGGACAGATTATTGAACGCTGCATCAAGATTCACGGTACAAAGATGACCTCTCAGGTTCTTGACAAAATCAAGGCTCTTGGTTATAAGTACTCAACCCGTGCAGCAATCACCGTTGCCGTATGCGACGCTTCAATTCCGCCAAAGAAAAAGCAGATTCTTGCCGACGCAGACGAAGAAGTTCTTGCAATCAACAGAAACTATGCAAGAGGCTTTATCTCCAATCAGGAGCGTAAAAACGCCGTTATCAGCGTATGGAACAAGGCTACAAACGATGTTTCCGACGCTCTGACAGACAACCTTGACGAATTCAACCCAATCTACATGATGGCTGACTCGGGTGCCCGTGGTTCTATCAACCAGATCAGACAGCTTGCAGGTATGAGAGGTCTTATCGCCAATACATCGGGTGAAACAATCGAAGTTCCTATTCGTGCTAACTACCGTGAAGGTCTTAACATTATGGAATACTTCATTTCCTCCCGTGGCGCTCGTAAGGGTCTGGCGGATACAGCTCTTAGAACAGCCGACTCAGGTTATCTGACCCGTCGTCTTGTTGACGTTTCACAGGAAGTTATTATCCGTATGGAGGACTGCGAAACAACAAAGGGCATTGAGGTTTACGAAATCCGTGAGGGTAAGCAGAAGGTTGAGCCGTTAAGCGAGCGTTTAATCGGCAGATACCTTTGCGAAGACTTTGTTGACAGCAACGGTGCTGTGCTTGTTAAGAAGGATAAGCTTATGAACGACGCCGATGCAAAGATGATTTGCGACACAGGCGTTGAAAAGGTAAGAATCCGTTCAGTGCTTACCTGCCGTGCTAAGCATGGCGTATGCGCTAAGTGCTACGGTGCGTCCCTTGCAAACGGCAATCCAATCACAATGGGCGAAGCGGTTGGTATTATCGCCGCTCAGTCTATCGGCGAGCCGGGTACACAGCTTACAATGAGAACGTTCCACACAGGCGGTATTGCGTCTGCGGAGGATATTACACAGGGTCTTCCTCGTGTAGAAGAGCTTTTCGAAAGCCGTCGTCCAAAGTCCAGCGCAATTATCACAATGGTATCGGGTGTTGCAAGAATTGAGGAAATCAAGAAGACAAGACACGTTATTGTAAGAGATGAGGAAACAGGCGTTGAGGAAGCTTATCCTGTACCTTTCGGTTACAGAATGAAGGTTCAGGACGGCGACGTTCTCAAGAAGGGCGATCCGCTTACCGAAGGCTCAATCAACCCCCACGACGTACTTGCCGCAAACGGCGAAGAGGCTGTTCAGAACTACATCATCTCCGAAGTTCAGAAGGTTTACCGCTTACAGGGTGTTGATATCAACGATAAGCACATTGAAGTTATCGTTCGTCAGATGATGAGAAAGGTAAGAGTAACAGAGCCCGGCGATTCTTATCTGCTTCCCGGCTCCGTAATCGACAAGAACGAGTATGTTAAGATTTACGAGGAGCTTGAGGAACGTCAGAAGAACGGCGAGGAAGTAACACTTCCGAAGCACGAGCCTGTACTTCTCGGTATCACAAAGGCTTCACTTGCAACCGACTCCTTCCTCTCGGCAGCTTCCTTCCAGGAAACAACAAGAGTTCTTACCGACGCTGCAATTCACGGCAAGGTAGATCCGCTCCTCGGACTTAAGGAGAACGTAATCATCGGTAAGCTCATTCCTGCAGGTACAGGTATGACAGCTCACGATGAGGAAACTGTTGACGAAGAAGAAATTTTGTAATAACAGTAAAATGTATATTTGCATTTACTCGGTCGGTTGTTGCCGATTATGAGCAATTTGCACAAAACAGCTTAAAATAACAGATGAAAAACGGTGAAAGCTACAATATTTTTGTAAAAATGCACAGAAATATTGACTTTTGCCGTTTTTTAGTATATAATAATCAAGCGTGTTTAAGATAAACACGAGGAATTTATATTATAATGAGGAGGTGTAACAAATTGCCAACCTTTAATCAGCTTGTTAGAAAAGGAAGAGAAGTTGCTGTTAAGAAGTCCAAGGCTCCTGCACTCCAGAAGAGCATGAACACTCTTAAGAAGGAAGCTATCGACATCCATGCACCACAGAAGCGTGGCGTATGCACAGCAGTTAGAACTGCTACTCCTAAGAAGCCTAACTCTGCTATGAGAAAGATTGCCAGAGTAAGACTTTCTAACGGTTTCGAAGTTACTGCTTATATTCCAGGTATCGGACATAAGCTGCAGGAACACAGCGTTGTATTGATTCGTGGCGGACGTGTTAAGGATTTACCAGGTGTACGTTATCATATCATCCGTGGTACTCTTGACGCACAGGGCGTTGACGGAAGAATGCAGGGCAGATCTAAGTACGGAGCTAAGCGTCCGAAGGCTGGTGCAAAAAAAGCGTAACTTTTAGTTAAGTTAATCACTGCCACATTTGTGGGGTTAATATATTAACCTCTGAATGGACGGCGGGAGACAGGCGGCTTGTGTACAAGCTGCTGAACGCTTTCGAGTACCGATGATTTTCATTAGCTGCATTTGCAGCGAAAATTTATGAAGGAGGGAAGTAAAGTGCCAAGAAGAGGTAACGTACCTAAGCGTGATGTATTACCGGATCCAATGTACAATTCTGAACTGGTAACAAGACTTATCAACAACATCATGCTCGACGGTAAGAAGGGCGTAGCCCAGAAGATTGTTTACGGCGCATTTGAGATTGTCGGCGAAAAGACTGGCAAGGAACCACTTGAAGTTTTTGAACAGGCAATGGAAAACATTATGCCGCAGTTAGAAGTTAAGGCTCGCCGTGTAGGCGGTGCAACATATCAGGTACCAATGGAAGTTCGTCCTGACAGACGCAGAACATTAGGTCTGAGATGGCTCACAACTTATAGCCGTGCTCGTAATGAGAAGACTATGAAGGAAAGACTTGCTAACGAAATTTTAGACGCATTAAACGGACAGGGCGGTTCATGCAAGAAGCGCGATGATACTCACAGAATGGCTGAAGCTAACAAGGCTTTTGCTCATTTCAAGTGGTAATCAGTAGAACGGAGGAAATATGGCAAGAGACGTATCTCTCGAAATGACCCGTAATATTGGTATCATGGCTCACATTGATGCTGGTAAGACCACCACTACTGAGCGTATCTTGTTCTATACAGGTATCAATCATAAGATTGGTGAAACTCACGAAGGTTCTGCAACAATGGACTGGATGGAGCAGGAGCAGGAAAGAGGTATCACCATTACCTCTGCTGCTACTACCGCATACTGGAAAGAGCACAGAATCAATATTATCGACACTCCAGGCCACGTTGATTTCACAGTTGAAGTTGAACGTTCACTGAGAGTTCTTGACGGCTCAGTAACAGTTTTCTGCGCAAAGGGCGGCGTTGAGCCACAGTCAGAAACTGTTTGGCGTCAGGCAGACAAATATCACGTACCCAGAATGGCTTATGTAAATAAGATGGATATTATGGGTGCAGACTTCTACAACGTAGTTAAGATGATGAAGGACAGACTTAAGACAAACGCTGTTCCGATTCAGCTTCCTATCGGTTCCGAAGATACATTCAGAGGAATTATCGACTTAGTTGAGATGAACGCCGATGTTTACTACGACGACCTCGGCAAGGATATGCGTGTAGAAGAAATTCCTGAAGATATGAAGGAACTTGCTCAGAAGTACAGAGAAGAACTTCTCGAAGCTGTTGCTGAGCAGGACGAAGAAATAATGGCAAAGTACCTTGAGGGTGAAGAAATCACCACTCAGGAAATCAAGGACTGCATTCGTAAGGCAACCATTGACAACACAATGGTTCCTGTAATCTGCGGTACATCCTACAAGAACAAGGGCGTACAGAAGTTACTGGACGCAGTTGTTGATTATATGCCATCACCTCTGGATATCCCACCGATCAAGGGCGTTAATCCGGAAACAGGCGAGGAAGAAGAAAGACACGCAGGTGACGACCAGCCATTCTCAGCTCTCGCATTCAAAATTGCAACAGACCCATTCGTTGGTAAGCTCTGCTTCTTCAGAGTTTACTCCGGTATCGTTGAAGCAGGCGCAAGTGTGCTGAACGCTACAAAGGACAAGAAGGAACGTATGGGACGTATCCTGCAGATGCACGCAAACCACAGACAGGATCTTGAAGTTTGCTACTGCGGCGATATTGCTGCTGCCGTTGGTGTTAAGAACACAACAACAGGTGATACTCTCTGCGACGAAAATCACCCTATAATCCTTGAATCCATGGAATTCCCGGATCCTGTTATCGATCTGGCTATCGAGCCAAAGACAAAGGCAGGTCAGGAAAAGATGGCTCTTGCTTTAGCAAAGCTTGCTGAAGAAGATCCAACCTTCAAGACATGGACAGACCAGGAAACAGGTC